>JAVHXX010000202.1 GCA_031119595.1 Patulibacter sp.
ACGAACGCCCGAGCGGAACGCCACCGACGCCCCGTCCCTCGCACGGTCCGCCGCCTTCGGCGCGGACGAACCCCGCCCCGCACCACCACCCACGCGCCGAACGGAACGCCACCGTCGCCCCGTCCCTCGCCGTGACGCCACCCCGCCCGCGTCTCTCTCGCCGTAACACCACGCCGGCCAAGGCCCCGCGGTCACAACACCACACCGGCCCCATCCCTCCTCGTCCCGACCCAGCGATCGGGTGACCGCCGCGAACGCGGGCCACCCCGCCGAGCTCCGCGCGCTAAGCCCGCCCGCGCACGAGCGCCGCGGCGATCCGGGCCGCAGCGGGCCGTGCGCCGGCCAGGTTGCGCGAGGCCGGACCGACGCCGAGTGCTGCGTACGGACCGGCGACGAAGACGTTCGTACCGGGGAGGCGGAGGTCGCCGTCGACCTCCGGGAGTCCGCCGTGGACGGGGATCCCGAGATGGCGGACCATCGGCGCGACCAGGGGATCCTCGGCGACGTCGTTGACGAACCCGGTCGCGAACCACACGTCGGTCACGGGCGGGGCCACGTCGCCGCCGCCGCTCTCCAGGTCGACCTCCGCCAGCAGCTCGAGCACCTCCGCCTCGACGTCGACCGCCTCCCGGATCACGAGCCCACTGCCCGGCGTGCGCTCGCGCTCCCACAGCGCGTCGAGGACGCGCGGCGGCATGGTGCCACCGTCGCGGGCCTCGTCGATGAGCGCCCGCCGCTCCGCCGCGCTGGCAGCGTCGTAGACCGCGAGGCGCCGCGGACCCAGCCAGCTCGCGTCGACGTCGTACGGCCGTGCGCGGAGGGGGCGGCGCGTGAGCAGGGTGACCCGCGCGCCACGGTCGAGGGCGCCGGCGACCAGTGACCCGGCCGTGAGCCCACCGCCGACGACGGCCACGTGGCGGCCGCGCAGGTCGTCGCCGACCTCGCGCAGATCGACGGTGGATGCGTGCTGTACTGCACCACGCTCGATCAACGCGGCCGCCCACTCCGGTACGCGCGGCACCGAGGGATTGTGGGCGATCACGACATGACCCGCCGCGATCCGATGTGCGTCCCCGGGACCAGTCGATGCCTCAAGCTCAAGTTGAACCTGAGACGAATCTCCGTCGCCAGTCGCGATCGACACGATTCGACCGCGACGCCACTCGACCGGACCGAGGCCCTCGACCAAGCCGTCGACGAACACGCGCATGCCGGCGGGCGTCGGCACCCGCTCGGCCTCGGGGCGTCGGAGCCCCACCTGCATCTCGACGGCTTCGGCCTCCACGAGATCTCGGAAGGCCATCGGCCGGGGACCGGGGTGGTGGACCTGCGGCGAGCGCAGGCGGTCGAGGTCGAGCCGCGCGAGCTTCTCGTCCCACGCGTGCATCCACCGGTCGTGCGGGTCGACGACGACCACACGGTCCGGCCAGGGTTCCGGCCGCGCGGCGAGCGCCGCCAGGACCGCGAGGCCGTGTGGGCCCGCGCCGATCAGGACGAGGTCGGCGGTCACGCGACCACCTCGGCCGGAGGTGGCGGGACCGAGGTGGGCCGGCGACCCGTCCGCGGCGCCACGGCAAGGGCACCCAGCGTGAGGGCCGCCGCGACCAGGAACGCCTGCGGCCGGCCGACCAACGCGGCACTGACCCCGGCGAGCGGCCCGCCGACGGCCAGTCCGAGGTCGAGGAACGCCGTGAACCCGCCCAGCGCGGCGCCCCGGAGGTCGTCCGGCGCGGCGTCGACCACGATCAGTGCCAGTGCTGGGAACACCGCGGCGTAGCCGATGCCCAGGAGCACGCCGCCCGCGAGCGCCATCACGAGACTCTGCGCGCCGGCGATGACGAGCAACCCGACCGCCTGGGAGGCGCACCCGGCGACGAGCACGCCGTACGGCCCGGCGCGGTCGAGCGCGACGGCCACGGCGACCCGCGTCACGACGACGGCGGCGGCGACGGCCGTGAGCGTGAGGCCGGGACTGCCGATGCCCCGCGAAGCCAGGTGCAGGGTCACGAGACTCGCGACCGCGCCGTACCCGAGGTTCGCGAGTGCGAGCGCCGCGCCGGGACGCACCGAGACGGCGAGGATGAGCGGCGCACGCGGGCCGGGCCGCCGGGCGCGGGGCGCCTCGCGGCCGCTCCACGCGCAGGCGACGAGCCCGGCGAGGGGGATCACCACGACCGACAGCCACACGTCGCGGTAGTTCCCCGTCCAGCTCAGGAGGCCCTCGCCGATCGCGGTCCCGGCGGTGGCACCGAGCCAGATTGCCATCCCGAAGAGCGAGATCGCGCCGCCGTGGCGCTCCTTCGGGGTGAGGTCCAGGGCCCAGGCCATCGCGGCGGCGTAGACCCAGGACTCACCGGCGCCGGCGATCATCCGCGCCACGATCAGCGTGGTGTACGAGTGTTGGAAGCAGAGGAGGATGCCGCCCGCCACGCACAGCACCATCCCGGTGACGACCGCGAGCCGGCGAGAGCGCTCGTCGGCGAGGCGACCCCCGAACGGACGGGTCACCATCGCCGCGAGCGACAGCGATCCGACCGCGAAGCCCGCCATGACATCGGTTCCGCCGAGCGGTCCGTGCACGTATCTGGGGAGCACCGCCAGCGGAATCCCCACGCACAGGAAGGCGCACCACGTCGCGAACCACAGGACGGCGATGGTCCGTGAAGCGGGGGAACGTGGCACAGCGAGCACCATAGGCAGGCTCGCAACTGGGGGACGTCCGTGCCGTGTGCCAGAGGGGGGCCGACGCTCCAGCCCGTGGCGCGCTACAGTGCCCGTTCGGACCTGTTCTCGGACAGGTCCTTGTTCTGTCTGCTCAACACCCCGGAGAGCCACCATGGCCCGCGGAGATGTGCGCATTGGAGTCACGCTCGCTTGCGAGACGTGCAAGCGCCGCAACTACCAGACCACCAAGTCGAAGCGAAACACGCCTGACCGCCTGGCGATTCGCAAGTACTGCAAGTGGTGCAAAACCCACACGTCCCACCGCGAGACCCGCTAGTCGGGATCTGCTGACCCGTGGCTCGTAACGACGATCGTGCACGCGCCCGCCGCAACAAGCGGCGTGGCGAAGACGACTCCCCGGCCGAAGAGGCCGCGGAGACGACCGGTGCTGCCCCGCTCGAGGGTGGCTCCGACGATTCGTCGTCCGGTCTCACGGACACGCAGCGCGCCGAGAACGAGTCCCGCATGGGGCTGTCCGGAGCCGTCGAGGCCCCGAGCGATCTCGGCATGACCGAGGAGGAGTACGACGACGCGTCGGACTTCGTCCCGGACTCGGGCGGCGCGGTCGTCGGCGGTGAGGTCACCACCAAGAGCGGTGGCCCGCGCGTCATCCGCTTCTTCCGCGCGTCGTGGGCGGAGCTCCAGCGGGTCATCTGGCCCACGCGTCAGCAGGTCGCCCAGGGCACCGCTGTCACGCTGGGCTTCGTCGTCATCGCGGGTGTGTACCTCGGCGTCGCCGACGTCGCCGCCCGCGCCATCGTCAACCTCATCATCTAGAGGGACGGGGAACACTTTCCATGTACCGCTGGTACGTCGTCAACACCTACTCGGGTCACGAGAACAAGGTCAAGAGCAACCTCGAGCACCGCGCGATGACGCTCGGCCACCGCGCCGCGCTCCGCCAGATCGTCGTCCCCACGGAGACGGTCACCGAGCTCAAGGACGGCGAGAAGAAGAATGTCGAGCAGCGCACGATGCCCGGGTACGTGCTCGTTCAGATGAACCTGAACGAGGACACCTGGGGTCTCGTCCGCGGCACGCCCGGGGTCACCGGGTTCGTCGGAGCCGGCGATGAGCCGATCCCCCTCACGCAGGGTGAGATCGATCGCCTGCTCAAGCGTGGAGCGCCCGCTGGTGGCGCCCCCGCGCAGGCTGGTCCGGCGAGCGCTACGGCGCGGCCGCGGGTCAGCCAGTTCACGATCGGGGAGTCCGTCAAGGTCATCTCCGGCCCGCTCTCAGACTTCTCCGGCGAGATCGCCGAGATCAACGAGGACGCGGCGAAACTCAAGGTGCTTGTGTCAATCTTCGGCCGCGAAACGCCGGTCGAGGTTGGCTTCGACCAGGTCAAGAAGGTCTGACGAGAAGATGGCAAAGAAGGTTCTAACGACGATCCGGCTCCAGGCGCCGGGAGGCCAGGCGTCCCCCGCGCCGCCGGTCGGCCCCGCGCTCGGTCAGCATGGTCTGAACATCATGGAGTTCGTCAAGGCGTTCAACGCCCAGACGGCGAACGACCCGGGCACCACGATCCCGGTCGTCATCACGGTCTACGAGGATCGCTCGTTCGACTTCGTGGTCAAGACTCCGCCGGCAGCCGTCCTCATCAAGCAGGCCATCAACCTGTCGAAGGGCTCCGGCACCCCGCACACCGTCAAGGTCGGCCAGATCAGCACCGCACAGCTGCGCCTGATCGCCGAGAAGAAGCTCGCTGACTTGAACGCGCACACGGTGGATCAGGCGATCCCGATCATCGCCGGCACCGCACGTTCGATGGGCGTGGAGGTCGTTGACTAATGGCAACGCACAGCAAGGCATACCGCGAAGCGCTCGCTCAGGTCGATCGTCTCCGTGACTACCAGCCGTCGGAGGCGTTCGACCTCCTGGCGTCGCTTCCGAACAAGAAGTTCAACGAGTCCGTCGAGGTGCACATCCGCACCGGTCTGAACGTCCGCCACGCGGACGAGCAGCTCCGCGGCACGATCGCGCTCCCGCACGGTCTCGGCAAGGACGTCAAGGTCGCCGTGTTCGCCCAGGGCGACCGCGCGAAGGCCGCTGAGGACGCCGGCGCCGACATCGTCGGTACCGACGATCTCGCCAAGCGCATCGAAGAGGGCTTCAACGACTTCGACGTGGTCATCGCCACGCCGGACCTCATGCCGCTCGTCGGTCGCCTCGGCCGCGTGCTCGGCCCGTCCGGCAAGATGCCGAACCCGAAGGTCGGCACGGTCACCATGGACGTCGCCAAGGCCGTCGAGGAGAGCAAGTCGGGCAAGGTCGAGTACCGCACCGACCGCAACGCCATCGTGCACCTCTCCATCGGCAAGAAGGACTTCGACAAGTCCAAGCTGCTCGAGAACTACGCCGCCGTGATCGAGGAGCTCGTTCGCGCGAAGCCCTCGGCCGCGAAGGGCCGCTACCTGCACTCGATCACGATCGCCTCGACCATGGGTCCTGGCATCAAGGTCGATCCCACTCGTACCCGCGACATCCTCGAGGAGAGCAACACCGCAGTCGCGGCCTAGCTCCACACCTCGAGGGTCCCCGCAGACCGTCGGCGGCCGCGCTCCAGCGCGGCGGAAGACCGACCTAGGAGATCCTTTGAACCGGCACCAGAAAGAACAGGCCGTCGGCGAACTCGCCCATGAGTTCGACGCGGCCGAGGCGGTCTACGCCGTCGACTACCGCGGTCTCACCGTCGCGCAGATCAGCGAGCTCCGCTCGCGCCTCCTGCAGAACGAGACCACGCTGAAGGTCGTCAAGAACTCCGTCACGAAGCTCGCGGCCGCCAAGGCCGACGTGTCCTCGATCGACGCAGAGCTCACCGGCCCGACCGCTCTTGCCTTCGTGCGTGGCGATGCCGCCGCGTCCGCGAAGATCCTCGACGGCTTCGTCAAGGAATCGAACGACATCCTCGAGCTCAAGGGTGGCCTGCTCAACGGCAAGCCCCTCACGAGCGCCGATGTCGTCTCGATCGCCAAGCTCCCGTCGCGCGAGACGCTGGTCCAGCAGCTCGTGAGCCTCATCGCGACGCCGATCTCCGGCACCGCGCGCACGCTCAACGCGATCCTCTCCGCTGTCCCCGTGCAGCTGCAGAAGATCGCGGACGAAGGCCTCATCGGCGGCAACGCGCCCGCCGCCGCGGCCCCCGCGACCGAGACCCCCGAGGCAGCGGCTCCGGCCGACGCCCCTGAACCTGACGCCGAGGCTGCTCCCGCCGCCGACGCCGAGGCCGACGCCGCTCCCGCGGACGACGCCGCTGACACTGATTCCACTGAGGAGTAACGACTATGGCTACCAGCACCGCTGATTGGATTGAAGAGCTCAAGGGCATCACCGTGCTCGAGCTCAGCGAGCGCATCAAGGCGCTCGAAGAGGAGTTCGGCGTGTCCGCCGCTGCCGTGGCTGCCGCCCCGGCCGCCGGTGGCGCCGCTGGCGGCGGCGAGGCCGCTGCCGACGAGGCTTCCTCGACCGTCGACGTCGTCCTGACGGGCGCCGGCGACAAGAAGATCGCCGTCATCAAGGTCGTCCGTGCGGCGACCGGCCTCGGCCTCAAGGAGGCGAAGGCTCTCGTCGACGAGGCGCCGAAGCCGATCAAGGAAGGCGTCGAGCGCGAAGAGGGCGAGAAGCTCAAGGCCGAGCTCGAAGAGGCCGGCGGTTCCGTCGAGCTCAAGTAGCTTCCTGCGGCGCTAGCCGCAGCAGTTGCGCCGGGATCGACCCGGCAACCCAGAAGGGCCGCTCCTCGGAGCGGCCCTTCTGCGTTTCGTGACGTCATCTCCAGATGCACCACCCACGCTGAGCGAGCCATCGTGGATGAGATCGCCCCGCCGTGGGCGTGCATCACCCGCGCTGAGCGAGCCATCGTGGATGAGATCGCCCCGCCGGGAAGACCAGCAAGTACAGCTGGTACAGCTGGTCTTTCCGGCGGGGCGAGATCGCCGCGAGGGCCGCTCAGCTCACCAAGACCGTGAGCCGCCAGGCGAACCGGCCACTACCCCCGGCGGTAGGGGTCGACCATGAGGGAGTCGATGGAGACGGTGCCGACGGCGCCGCCGGCGAACTTTCCCCAGAGGCTGGTGAGGGCGGTCGAGTTGCCGGTGGAGACGAAGGAGATCTGGACGGTGGCGATGTTGCCGGCCATGACGGACGGGATCTTGACGGCGAGCGGGCTGATGCTCGAGGGGGCCCATTTGCCGGCGCCCCACGATTGGTTGGCCGACGAGGTGAACTGCGCGTTCGCGATCTTGCCGGCGGAGGTGCGGTAGATGACGATCGCGGCGTAGCCGGCGACGGCGTTGTCGGGCTTGGAGACGAACCGGAAGTACGGGTTGCTCGCGTCGACGCAGAACTGCGGCGACGTGGCGGTGGCGCCGAGGGGCAGGGACAGCGACTTGCTGCCGCCCTGGACGCCGGCGCTTTCGTTGCCGCTGACGATCTTCGCGCCGCCGGCGAGGGTCCAGCCGGCAGTGCTCTCGAAGTCGCCGCCGGGAGCGAGGGCGTAGTCGGCCTTGTCGCCGTACGCGGAGAATGCCTGGCGGACGGTCTGGGTCGGGCAGCTGGTCGGTGCGGTGGAGGTCGCCACGGCGGTCACGGCGCCTGCGGCGCCCTGGGCGATGTTCGCGGCGGTGGAGGCCGCCGTGGCGGCGGCCGCTCCACCCGACGCGGCGGCCTGGGTGACGGCGGTCGTGGTCTTCGCGGGGAAGAGGTCCGAGAGCGAGAATGCGCTCGCGCTCGCGGGAGCCACGGCGGCGACGGCGATGGCTGCGGCGACGGCGGGGACGATGGTCGGTGACGTTCGAAGAAGGGGCATCCGTGCTCTCCTGGATCCTGGACTCGGAGTCGCATCGGACC
Source organism: Patulibacter sp. (assembly GCA_031119595.1). Taxonomy (GTDB): domain Bacteria; phylum Actinomycetota; class Thermoleophilia; order Solirubrobacterales; family Solirubrobacteraceae; genus JAGIBJ01. The sequence goes on from JAVHXX010000202.1 coordinate 7,570, forward strand.
GGCTGGGTGCACCGGAAAGCGGACTCGTGCGTACCAATCTACGCCGGTCTGTATCGACCCTGGACGTTTCTCCGGGTTTTGGAGTGGGCTTCAACGGCGTCGGGGGGGCCCCAACAGACGCCCGGCCGCCCGGGGGGGGTCGCCTTGGTGTCCGTGTGTGCGACCGGCCGCGCGCGCCGGGCCAAGACCCAGCAGGCGCGCGGCCGTCAGCTCGCCGTTGGCGAGACCACGAACCCCGTCGGTACCGAACAG
>JAVHXX010000203.1 GCA_031119595.1 Patulibacter sp.
GCGCCGAACCAGGCCCCGGCGAAGCTCCTCGCGCAGGTCGGGGCGCCGCTCGAGGGCGCGGTCGTCGACAACGCCGGGCACCTGTTCGTGACGGGCCTGACCACCGGCGGCGTCTACGAGATCGACACGCCGGGTGCCGCTCCGCACCGCGTCGCCACGATCCCCGCGAACGGCGGTGGCGGTGCGCTCGCGCTCGATCCCCAGGGCAACGTCCTCGTGGGCAGCGGTGCGGACACACGCGTGCTCGCCGGCGACTACCTGCACCCCGGCGTGATCTCGCGCCTGAACCTCGCGGCCGGCACGCTGACCCCGCTCTACTCGGGCTTCAGCGCCGCCGACGGCCTCGCGGTCGCCCACGACGGCACGATCTACGCGACGAACGACTTCGCCGCGGAGGTCGGTCGGGTCACGCCGGACGGCAAGGTGCAGCCGGCGTGGACGAAGTTCAACAGCGCGAACGGCGCGGTGCTCAGCGCCGACGACAAGTACCTCTACGTGTCGCGGACCTTCGTGAACCCCGGCGTGAGCCGCATCCCGATCGCCGACCCGACGCACCCGCAGTCGCTGCTCACGATGACCGGCACGAACTTCTTCGCCGCCCCCGACGGCCTCACCCTCGACTCGCAGGGTCGCCCGGTCGTCCCGACCGACGTCCTCGGCCAGATCCTGCGGATCGACGCGCCGGGCCACGCCTGCTCGCTCGTCGCGAACCTGCGCAGTTCGAGCGTGATCGTCTACGGCAAGGGCACGACGGGCTTCGCGAAGGGCCACCTCTACCGGGCCGGCTTCGACGGCAACGTGTACGAGATCCCGTCCGCGTTCGACGCGGGCGCCTAGCCCTCGGCGCGCCGCGAAACACCGCTTTCCCGGTCACCCGGCCCGCCCCAGGTGACCGCCAGCGGCCCGTACGTACGGCTGTTTCGCGGCGCAGACGCGGCGTCCAGGCGCTACGCTGGAAGCGCTCATGCCCCGCGCCCGCGTACTCATCCGTCCGAAGACCGGCATCCTCGACCCGCAGGGTGAGGCCGTCGAGCGTGCGCTCCCGGCCCTCGGGTTCGGCGGCGCCTCCGACGTGCGCATCGGCCGTCTCGTCGAGCTCGACCTCGACGATGCCGCCGACCTCGATCAGATGTGCGAGCGCCTGCTCGCGAATCCGCTGATCGAGGACTACGAGATCGAGCTGCTCGATTCCGTAGTCTCCTGAGCGTGAGCGTTCGATTCGGCGTAGTCCGCTTCCCGGGCACCTGCGATGAGATCGACGCGCTGCGCGCCTGCGCGGCCGTCGGCGACGCAGAGCTCCTCTGGCACGGTGACGCCGACCTGAAGGACGTCGACGTCGTCGTCATCCCCGGCGGCTTCTCCTACGGCGACTACCTCCGCGTCGGTGCCCTCGCCCGCTTCTCGCCCGTGATGGGCGAGGTCGTGAAGTTCGCCGAGTCCGGCGGTGCGGTGCTCGGCATCTGCAACGGCTTCCAGATCCTCGCCGAGTCGGGCCTGCTGCCCGGCGCACTCCTCCCGAACCTCTCGCTGCGTTTCGTGTGCCGCGAGGTCGACCTCGTCGTCGGCACCGACCGCACCCCGTTCACGTCGGGCTTCGACGTCGGCGAGACGATCGAGGTGCCCGCCAAGCACCGCTGCGGCCGCTTCTACGTCCCGGACGACCAGCTCGCCGAGCTGAAGGCCAACGACCAGGTCCTCTTCCGCTACGCGGACGGCCACAACCCGAACGGCTCCGTCGACGACATCGCCGGCGTCTGCAACGTCGCCGGGAACGTCGCCGGTCTCATGCCGCACCCCGAGCACGCCGTCGACGCCCTCATGGGTTCGCTCGACGGCCTGCGCATGTTCGCGTCGGCCGCCGGCCGCGCGGGCGTCGCCGCCTAGCGTTCCGGGTCGCCGCGGCGAGCGGGCCGCGTCCCCCGCGGCTCGCCGGTCACGCGCAGGGCCGCTTCCGGTCCGCCGACCGACGTCCGCCCGGGCGGCACTGCAGCCGACCCGGCGCTGCAGCCCGACGTGGCGCACGTTGGACATCGGGACGGTGACGCCGCCACGCGCAGGTCGTAGCCTGGATGGCAGTGTCCCGGCAGGCCCCTTCGTCGACGCGCACCGTGCTGGTGCTGCTCACGGCCGCGGCGTTCCTCGGGTGGATGCCGCGCCTCCGCCGGAGCGGCTCGATCCGCTGGCACATGGAGCTGCTGCAGGGCGCGACGCCGATCCAGCAGTTCGCGCCGGCCGCCTCGGCCTACCGCGCGTTCTCAGGTCTGCACGACCGCTTCGACGTGACGATCATCGCCCACCGCGTCTGGGCCGACGGGCCCTTCGAGCTCGTCCCGGTCGACGACCGCGCCCTCGCGGCCTGGCTGAGCTAGGCCCGCGCGGCCGCGGCGCCGGCTACTGGCCGAGCATGCCGCCGTCGACCGTGTAGATCGACGCCGTCACATAGGACGCCTCGTCGGACAGCAGGAAGTTCATGACGGCCGCGACCTCGGCCGGGTCGCCGTAGCGGCCCATGGGCGTCGCGGCGAGGTTCGCGCTCCGGGTGCGTCCGGCGTCGCCGGTGCTGTCGTCGATGCGGGTCATCATCTCCGAGTCGATCGCGCCCGGGGCGATCGCGTTCACGCGGATGCCGACGCCCGCGACCTCGAGCGCGGCGGTGCGGGTGAGGCCGATCACGGCGTGCTTGGACATGATGTACGGCGCCATCGTCGGGGAGCCGAGCAGCCCGGCCAGCGACGCCGTGTTGAGGATGGCGCCGGAGCCCTGTCGGCGCATCACCGGCAGGACGTGCTGGAGCCCGAGGAACACGCCGCGGACGTTGATCGCGAACACACGGTCGAACACCTCGACCGACTGCTCCTCGATCACCGCGCTCGGGCTCTCGATCCCGGCGTTGTTCGCGAAGAGGTCGATCGTGCCGAACCGGTCCACGGCCCCGTCGACATACCGCTGGACGTCGACCTCGCGCGACACGTCGGCGGCGACCGTCAGGACGCGGTCCGCCGGGAGATCGAGCTCGGCCACCTGCGCGTCGAGGGCGTCGCCGTCCACGTCGACGAGCACGAGATTCAGCCCGCGTTCCGCGAGCCGCCGGACCAGCTGGCGACCGATCGCACCTGGCGCTCCCGTGACGACGGCGGTCTTTCCCGACTCGGACATGCGGTCCTCTTCCTGGTGCGACGCGGCGGACGTGCCGCCCGGCCGCCCGGGAGTTCGGACGGTCCGTCGAACGTACCCCCGGCGACCGGCCGCGCCGGGCGCGTGACCGGGGCGCGTTGGAAGTCGGTCCAAACGCCGGAAGGGCCGTCCACCGCCTGCCCGCCACACCGGGATCACACGCCGCACCCCGGTACGATCGAGCGCGATGGCCGAGACCGCGACGCTCCCCCAGTTTCCGGACGTGCCGGCGGGCACCGTGCCCGAGGGCACCCCGCCGGACGTCGCCGCCGCGATCGCCCTCGGTCTCACCGCCGACGAGTACGCGCTCGTCGTCGAGCAGATGGGCCGCAACCCCACGCAGGTCGAGCTCGCGATGTTTTCCCTGATGTGGAGCGAGCACTGCTCCTACAAGCACTCGAAGAAGCTCCTCGGCACCCTCCCGACCGAGGGCGAGTCCCTCGTGCTCGGCCCGGGCGAGAACGCCGGCGCCGTGCAGGCCGCGAACGGCTGGATCGCTGCCTTCAAGGTCGAGTCGCACAACCATCCGTCGGCGGTCGAGCCGTTCCAGGGCGCCGCGACCGGCGTCGGCGGCATCCTCCGCGACATCTTCGCCCTCGGCGCCCGCCCGGTCGCCGTCCTCGACGCCCTCCGCTTCGGCGAGCCGCAGGACAGCGAGCGGTCGCGGTTCCTCCTCGACGGCGCCGTCTCGGGCATCGGCCACTACGGCAACCTCATCGGCGTCCCGAACATCGGCGGCGACCTCTACTTCGAGGGCCCCTACGAGACGAACTGCCTCGTCAACGCGATGGCGATCGGCCTCGTACGCAAGGAGACGATGATGTTCTCCGCGGCCAAGGGCGTCGGCAACGCGCTCGTGGTCTTCGGCGCCTCGACCGGCCGCGACGGCATCGGCGGCGCCTCGGTGCTCGCCTCCGCCGAACTCGGCGAGGACGACGCCGACAAGCGCCCGACCGTCCAGGTCGGCGACCCGTTCGAGGAGAAGAAGGTCATGGAGTGCTCGCTCGAGCTGCTCGAGCGTGGCCTGATCGTGAGCCTCCAGGACTGCGGCGCCGCGGGCCTCACCTCCGCCGCGTCGGAGATGGCCAGCAAGGGCGAGGTCGGCCTCGATGTCGACGTCGCGCTCGTGCCGCTCCGCGAGGACGGCCTCGAGCCGTTCGAGATCATGGTGTCCGAGTCGCAGGAGCGCATGCTCTGCGTCGCGGCCCCGGACAAGCTCGACGAGGTCCTCGCGGTCTGCGCGAAGTGGGAGGTCTACGGCAGCGCCTTCGGCCAGGTCACGGACACCCAGCGCTTCCGCATCTTCGACGGCGGCACGCTCGTCGGCGACATGCCGGTGCCGGCGCTCGTCGACGACTGCCCGATGTACGACATCTACCCGGAGAAGCCGACCAGCTCGCTGTACCCCGCGCCGCCGCGCCGCATCGCCGACGACGCCACGCCCGGCGAGATCCTGAAGGCGCTGCTCGCCTCCCCGAACCTCGCCGACCGCACGCCGCTGTTCCAGCAGTACGACCAGATGGTGCAGTCGCGCACCGTCCGCCGCCCGGGCACCGCCGGCGCCGCCGTGCTCGCCATCCCGGACGCCGCCGACCGCCTCGCGCCGCACGAGATCCACGCCGCCGAGATCGGCGCGGCCCCCGGCTTCGAGGGCGACCACAACCACGATCCCGAGTCGGCCCGCCCCGGGATCGCCGCCTCGATCGACGGCTCCGGCCGCCGCGTCGCCGCCGACCCCTACGCCGGCACCATCTGGAACGTCCTCGAGTGCGCGTCGAACCTCGCCACCGTCGGGGCACGCCCGCTCGGGCTCACGAACAACCTCAACTTCGGCAACCCGGAGAAGCCCGCGATCGCGTGGCAGCTCACCGAGTCGATCAAGGGGCTCGGCGACGCCTGCCGCGCCCTCGACGTGCCGGTCGTCGGTGGCAACGTCTCCCTCTACAACGAGGGCACCACCGGCCCGATCTACCCGACGCCCGTCATCGGCATGGTCGGCGAGCTCCCGGACTCCCGCACCACGGCGCCGCTCGGCTTCGCGAACGACGGTGACGTCGTCGCGGGCGTCGGCTTCTCCTTCCCGCAGATCCCGCTGAGCGAGCTGAGCAAGCTGCGCGGCGGCGAGATCCCGGACGGCCTGCCGGGCTGGGACCTCGCGGTCGCCCGCGAGACGATCGAGGCGGTGCGCGACGCCGTCCGCCGCGGCGACCTGTCGAGCTGCACGGATGTCGCCGAGGGCGGCATGGCGGTCGCGATCACCGAGTCGGCGATCGCCGGCGGCAAGGGCGTCACCCTCGACCTGCGCGGCGGTGTCGGCATGGACCGCGAGGACTGGAAGGAGCGCCTCGCGCAGGAGGGCAAGTCCCTCGCGACCGACGAGGAGATCCTCTTCGGCGAGGCTCCGGCGAACTTCATCGTCTCCGGCACCCCCGACGCCCTCGCCCAGCTCGGCGAGTCGGTGTGGGTGCGCAACCTCGGCGTCGTCGGCGGCGACCGCGTGTCGATCACCTGCGGCGACCTCGCGCTCGACGAGTCCCTCGAGGACCTCACCGCCGCCTGGTCCGGCGGCCTGAAGCCCTACTTCCCGTAGGGCTCCGGGCGGGCGGCGCGGGCGGATCCACGCCGGCGCCCGCCCGGTCTCGGGCTACACCGAGCCGCCGCGGCGGCTCGGGTCGACCAGGTTCAGGACGGCACCCTCGCTGTCGGTGATGGTCGCGAGGCGGCCGAAGGGCGTGTCGGTGGGCTGGCGCTGCACGCTGCCACCGAGCTCGACGACCTGCGCGGCCGCAGCGTCGGCGTCGGCCACCGCGAGGTACGCGGTGAAGTGGCTGCGGTCACCGCCGACGGGCGAGCGGTCGCCCATCTGCATCACGCCGAAGACGGGATCGCCCGCGCCCGGCACCTTCAGTTGGAAGTAGGTGAACTCCGCGGTCTCCGAGAGGGTCGCCGCCTCGAGGCCGAACACGGCCGAGAAGAAGTCGCGGCTCGCGGTGGCGTCGGTCGAGTAGGCCTCGGCCCATGCGAACGCCCCGGGCACCGCGAACGGACCGAAGCCGTCGTGACCGGTCGACTGCCACACGCCGAACGTCACGCCCGCCGGGTCGACGAAGAACCCGCCGATGCCCGAGCCCGGGATCTCGAACCGCTCCAGTCCGACGCGGCCGCCGTGGGCCTCGACGGCCGCCGCCGTCGCGTCGAAATCGTCGGTGGCGAGGTAGAGATTCCAATCCGGGACGTGACCGTCCATCGCCCCGGAGATCCCGGCGACGCGGGTGGCCGGCGTCTCGTCGGCGCCGAGGAACTGCATGGCGTAGTCGAAGTCCGGGTGCTTCGGGCCGGTGTGCCAGCCCGCGAGCGCCGCGTAGAACGCCTCGGCGCGCGGCTGGTCGCCCGGGGCGAGGTCGGCCCAGCAGAAGGATCCGTTCGGCTTCGCGCTCATGGCGCGACCCTACCCCGCACGTGCGCGGCGGGGGTCAGGCGATGCCGACGCCGTAGTCCTTGGCGATGCCGCCGAGACCCGAGGCCCAGCCCTGGCCGACCGCGCGGAACTTCCACTCGGCGCCGTGCCGGTAGACCTCGCCGAAGATCATGGCCGTCTCGCTGGAGGCGTCCTCGGAGAGGTCGTAGCGGGCGATCTCGGAGTTGTCGGCGCGGTTCACGATGCGGATGAACGCGTTGCGGACCTGGCCGAAATTCTGGTTGCGGTTCTCGGCGTCGTAGATCGACACCGGGACCACGATCGTCTGCACCTCGGACGCCATGTTCGCGAGGTCCGCGTTGATCGACTCGTCGTCGCCGTCACCCTCGCCCGTGAGATTGTCGCCGGTGTGCTCGACGGTGCCGTCCGGGGAGGTCAGGTTGTTGTAGAAGATGAAGTGGTTGTCGGAGAGGACCTTGCCGTTCTCCCCGAGCAGGATCGCGCTCGCGTCGAGATCGAAGTCCGCGCCCTCGGTGGTGCGGACATCCCAGCCGAGGCCGATCGAGATGTTCGTGAGTCCCGGAGCCTCCTTGCTCAGCGAGACGTTGCCACCTTTGTTGAGCGTTACGGCCATGGTGCGGGCGATCTCCTCGGAAGTCACGGAGGCGCGGCCGGGATGACGGCGCCTGAATCGAACATACGACACCGACCGGGCCGCCGCGAAGGCTGAAGGCCCTCGCCCGGATGCCGGCGGCACCCGGAGGCTCGCGGGGCTCGCCGCGAACCGGAGCGCAGCCTCGCCGGCGCCGCGGGCGGCGAGTCGTCCCGTGGGTCAGCCGCGACGCCCGTGGACGGGCCCGTGCTCGACGAGCACGATCGTCGCCCCGCCCGAGTCGACCACCTCCGCGGCCGCCGACCCCACGCAGCCGGCGGGCACGGGCCGCTCGACGATCGCCTGCGCGCCCGCGGCCGACGCCTGCTCGAGCGTCGAGGCGAGCTGGGCGACCTGGATGCACGGCAACCAGCCCGCGCGCTGCGGATCGATCTCCGGCACGAGCAGCACGACGGCCCGGGCCGGGTCGACGGCGCTGTGCAGCTGCTGGGCGCCGTCGGCGGCGGGCTCGAAGCGGCCGTCGAGGCGGCGCTCCATCCACGCACGGGCCCCGTCGACGTCCGGGGTGCGCAGCTCGGCGAAGCAGAGCGCCCCGGGGACGGCCC
>JAVHXX010000204.1 GCA_031119595.1 Patulibacter sp.
GCCAGGCAGGGCGCCGCGGTGCGGGTCTCGCCGGCCGTCGCCCGGGCGCTTCCCCTCGAGGTCGACGCGATCGAGGCCCCGCAGCCGCCGGCGTGGCGGCTGCGTCTGCATCCGGCGGCGACGCCGCTCGGCACGCTCGACCGCCGCGCCTGGAACGCCGCCCTGCGGACCGCGCTGCGCGAGGCGCCCGAGGCGGCGCTCGCATCCAACGACGCCGCCGGTGACCCGTCCCTGCGGGCGGCGCTCGCCACCCAGCTGAGCCGTTCGCGCGGCGTGGTCACGGATCCGCTCCACATCACGATCACGAGCGGCGTCACCGACGCGCTCCGCGGGCTCGCCCCGATCCTGCGCGCCCGGGGAGGACGCGTCGCGGTGGAGGACCCCGGCTTCATGGTCCATCGCGGCACGCTGCTTGCGAGCGGCCTCGAGGTCGTCCCGGTCCCGGCGGACCACCGGGGGCTCGACGTCGCGGCGCTGACCGATCTCGACGTCGGCGCCGTCCTGCTCACGCCCGCCCACCAGATGCCGCTCGGGGTGCCGCTCTCGCCGGAGCGCCGCGCCGCCCTGGTCGGCTGGGCACGGGCCACGGACACGCTCCTGCTGGAGGACGACTACGACGGCGAGCTCCGGTACGACCGTCGGGGCGTGCGTTCGCTGCACGCGCTTGCGCCGGACCGCGTCGTGTACCTCGGGACGACCTCGAAGGTGCTCTCGCCGGCGGTGCGGGTCGGGTGGTGCGTCACGCCGCCGGCGCTCACCGGTGAGGTGCAGGGCTGGCGACTGCCCGCAGGCGCGCCGCCGTCGAACGTGGTCCAGCTCGCCCTGGCCGAGCTGATCCGCACCGGGGCCTTCGACCGCGGCGTGGCATGGCTGCGGCGGCGCTGTGCCGCCCAGCGCGCCGCGCTCCTCGCGGCGTTCGAGGACGTCGCGCCGCACTTCGTCCCGACCGGCGTGGAGGCCGGACTGGTCCTCTCGCTCCGGGTGCCGGGCATCTCGAGCTGGGACGTCCTGCAGGCCGCGCAGGCGCGCGGGGTGGAACTCTTCGCCCTCGACGATGCCGACGGCGCGATCCTGCTCGTCGGCTTCGGCCTCGTCGACCCCACGGCCGCGATGCAGGTGGCGCGCGAGGTCGTGGACATCGTGGAGCTCGCGCGGCTATAACGGCGTTCACCCCGGGGTGGTCGTCCCCGCGCCTGGACGGACACCGAACCCACGCTGGCGCCGTCCGTTGACTTAGGCTGGCGGGATGCGCGTCCGCTTCGCTCCTTCCCCCACTGGCGCCCTCCACATCGGTGGCGCTCGCGCCGCCCTGTACAACCACCTCGCCGCGCGTGGAGCGGCCCGCCGCGGCGAGCCGTCGCAGTTCGTGCTGCGCATCGAGGACACCGACCGCGAGCGTTCCACGCCCGAGAACGTCGAGCAGATCCTCGACGCCCTCCAGTGGCTCGGTCTCGACTGGGACGAGGGTCCGATCAGCCAGGTCAGCCACGAGGCGAGGCATCGCGAGGTCGTCGAGGATCTCCTGACCCGCGGTTTGGCGTACCGCACGACCGCCACCGCCGACGACGTCCGCGCCTATAAGGACGAGCACGGCGCCGACAAGGGTTTCCGCGGCACCGACCAGGGCGAGGGCGCGATCCGCCTCCACGTGCCCGAGGGCGAGCTCGTCGTCCACGACCTGATCCGCGGCGACACGACCTTCCAGAACGTCCACATGGACGACCCCGTCATCGCGCGTGCCGACGGCAGCCCGCTCTACAACCTCGCGGTCGCCGTCGACGACATCGACGCCGAGATCACGCATGTGATCCATGGTGAGGACCACCTCTCGAACACGCCGAAGCAGCTGCTCGTCTATTCGGCGCTCGGCAAGGAGCCCCCGCTCTTCGCGCACCTGCCGCTGCTCCACGGCCCCGACGGCAAGAAGCTGTCCAAGCGCCACGGCGCCGCGTCGGTCCAGGAGCTCCGCGACGCCGGCTACCTGCCCGAGGCCGTCATCAACTACCTCGCGCTCCTGGGCTGGGGCGACAGCGACGATGAGACGATCCTCTCCCGCGAGGAGCTCGAGGAGCGCTTCGACGTTGGCAAGGTGACGAAGCACCCGGCCCGCTTCGACGAGACGAAGCTGCGCTGGCTCAACGGCAAGTACCTCCGCGCGCTGTCCGTCGACGAGCTCACCGATCGCCTCGAGCAGCACACCGGGCGCACCGGGCTCCGGGGCGCGGTGGAGATCTCGCAGGAGAAGATCTCGACCTTCCACGACTTCTGGCCCCTCGCCGGCTTCTTCTTCGACGGCCCGAAGACCGACGACCAGAAGGCTCGCGACCAGTGGCTCGACGACGACGGTCGCAAGACGCTCGCCGCGGCCCGCGACGCGCTCGGCGTCCTCGACCCGTTCAGCCTGGAGGCGGTCGAGCAGACGCTGCGCGAACTGCCGGCCACGCTCGAGGTGAAGCCGAAGCAGGTGTTCCAGCCGGTGCGGGTCGCCCTCGCCGGAACGACCGTGTCTCCGGGCATCTTCGAGTCGGCGGCCCTGCTCGGCAAGGACGAGACGCTGCGGAGGATCGATGCGGCCATCGCCTCGCCGGGCACCTGAATCCGGGAGTGGGCTCGCGCCCGAAGCGAGCGGCACTCAACTCCGGGGACAGATGTCCGATAACCAAGTCAAGTCTTCCACTGCCCGAATGACGCATGACGATCCAGGCCCAAGCTGTGAACCAAACTCCCGCTGATCCGCGCTCCGCGTCGGACATCGCTGCGTCTCAGAATGAGGGGCACGGCCGCCGCCTCACCGCAGCGTTCGAAGCCCTCGAGGCGTTTCCCGCGCTCGCCGAGTCGCGCAACCGACTCCTGCGCGTCGTCGCCGAGGAGCCGCTCTCCGTCGGCGCCGTCGTCGCCGCCGTCGAGTCGGATGTCGCCCTCGTCATCTCCGTGATGCGCCTCGCGAACCAGATCGACGGTCGCTCCCGCGGCCGCGTCGACTCGGTCGTCGCCGCCGTCGAGCTGCTCTCCCCGGACGCCGTCCAGGCGCTCGCCACGCAGACCCGCACCTTCGACTTCTTCGAGCGTTCCGTCGTCTGGGAGGGCGCACCCGAGCGGTTCCGCCTCCACGGCGTCGCCACGCAGCGCGCCGCCGAGCGCATCGCCATCGAGGTCGGCTACGAGCACCGCGACCGCCTCATGATCACGGCGCTCCTGCACGACATCGGCAAGCTCGTCCTCATGCACGCCTACCCGGGCTACCCGGCGCAGGTCCACGCGGGTGCCCGCACCCCCGAGGAGCGCGTCCAGAAGGAACGCCGAGAGCTGGGTGTCGACCACGCCCTCGTCGGTGGCGTCCTCGCCCGCCGGTGGGGCCTGCCGAAGCACGTCGCCTCGATCATCGAGCGCCACCACTCTCCTGACGCCGACGAGGAAGCCGCCTTCGTGCGCCTCGCCGACATGCTCGCGCACTACAGCTCGGGCGCCGGCGTCAACCCGAACGAGCTCCTCAAGACGGCGCGCGCCGTGGGCATCGGCCCGTCGGAGCTGCGCGGCGTCCTCTACGACCTGCCGTACCCGATCCAGAGCAAGCCGCGTCAGGTCGACCCGTGCCCGCTCTCCGGTCGTGAGGTCGACGTCCTCAAGCGTCTGGCCGCCGGCAACGTCTACAAGCAGATCGCCCACGAGCTCGGCCTGTCGACGTCGACGGTGCGCACGCACCTCCACAACATCTACGGCAAGCTCGGCGCCGTCGACCGCGCCCAGGCGGTCCTCATCGCCACCGAGCGCGGCTGGCTCTAGCGCCCACCGGAGTGACCGTCTCTCCGGCCCGCGCGGCCGGAGTCCGGTCGCGCCCGCTCCTCGGCGCGAGCGCGCCTCGCGTCTGGGGATGCCGGACCCCCGGTTTCGTTACCGTGTTCCGCAATGCACCGTCCCATGCATAGTCGCCGCCTCCTCGGGGCGGCGCTCGCAGCCCTCTGCCTGAGTGGCGGCCTCGCCGCGTGCGGTGGTCCGTCGTCCGACGACCTCGCGGCGCGGATCGACCAGCGCCTCGCGAACCAGGGCGACAACAACGGCGTGTCGATCCCGGCCCAGCAGACGGAGCAGGACCAGGCCAACGCGGATGCCCGCGACGCGGCCCAGGCCAAGAAGCGCCGGGCCGAGCTCGCGAAGCTCGACGAGCTCCGCGAGGCGGAGACGAAGAAGATCCTCGCCGATCCGCCGCCCGGTGGCGCCGACGAGGACACGACGATCCCGTCCGGTGACGCGGCCGATCCGGCCGTCGAGAAGTTCCAGGCGAAGCTCACCGGCGTCTGCGAGGGCGGCCAGGAGCGGATCCACAAGATCACGCTCGCCGCCGAGAAGGCGAAGAAGGCGAAGGACGCCGCCGCGCTCCTCGCGGTCGCCCAGGACTACAACTCCGCGCTCAACGACTTCCAGGACGCCCTCACGGGCCTCAAGCCTCCGGCGAGCCAGGCCGCCAAGTACGCCGCGTGGCTGAAGACGATCAACGCGCTCTCCACGAACATCCGCGTCGAGATCGCCGCCCAGGGCGACCCCGAGGAGGCGGCGAAGTACCAGGCGAAGACCGAGAAGCTCGGGACGCGCCTGCTCGTGCAGAGCGCCGAGCTCGGCGTCACCTGCCTGTCCGTCGTCAGCTGACGACGCCCCGGCGGACCCGATCCGCGTCGCGTCTGACGCCCCGGCCGGGCGACGCGAATGCCGCTGCGCCGGATCGCAGCCCCGGACGGGCCGAACCACCCGCGGCCGCGGTCGCGCGTCCTGGGCGCCCGTTAGCCTGGAGACGTGCTGCTCGTGTCCGACAAGTCCGCCGTCGCCGTCCGTGCCCTGGTCGGGCTCGCGCGTGCCGGTGGGGAGCGCGAGGCCGTGGCGATCGCCGAGGTCGCGCGCCGCGCCGAGTTGTCGCTGACCCAGCTCGAGCAGCTCTTCGTGCAGCTCAAGCGTGGCGGCATCCTGCGCAGCCAGCGTGGCGTCGGCGGCGGGTACCTGCTCACCCGTCCGATCGGCGAGATCAGCCTCCTCCACGTCGTCGAGGCGGTCGACGGCCAGGTCGGCGCCGACACCGACACGATCTTCAACGGCCCCCGCGACGCCCTCCGTGGCGCCCTCTCCCGCCGCACCCTCGAAGAGGTCGTGCGCGAGGAAGAGGAAGCGGCCACGCCGATGTACTGGATCTGAGCGACGCTGCCCGCATGGCGGGCGGCTAAACACACCGAACTGGGCCGGGTTTACGCGGTTGGTCCGGTCGGGTGGCTAAGGTGACGTACGTGTTGCAGCGCGCCGCCAAGTCCGTCGTCGACCTCGTCGGCCGGACTCCGGTCGTCGAACTCGCGCAGATCGCGCCCGAGGGCACGCACATCTTCGGCAAGCTCGAGGTGTTCAACCCCGGCGGCTCAGTCAAGGACCGCATCGGGGTCGCGATGCTCGAGCAGGCGGAGAAGGACGGGATCATCGAACCCGGCCGCTCCACGATCGTCGAGGCGACCTCCGGCAACACCGGCATCGCGCTGGCCTTCGCCTGTGCCGCCAAGGGCTATGAGCTCGTGCTCACGCTGCCGCAGGGGATGAGCCGCGAGCGCGAGGTGCTGCTGCGGCTCTACGGCGTGCGCGTCGAGGTCATCGAGTCGATGGGCGGGATGAACGAGGCCGTCGCAGCGGCCCGCAAGCTCGCGATCTCCTCCGACGTCTTCCTGCCCGACCAGTTCTCGAATCCCGCGAACCCCGCCGCGCACGAGGCCACGACCGGCCCCGAACTGTTCGAGCAGCTCGACGAGAAGATCGACGTGCTCGTCTGCGGCGTCGGCACCGGTGGCACGATCACCGGCACCGGCCGGTTCCTGAAGGCGCGACTGCCCAAGCTGCAGATCGTCGCCGTCGAGCCGGCCTCCTCGCCGGTGCTCTCGGGCGGCAAGCCCGGCCCGCACCGCATCCAGGGCATCGGCGCCGGCTTCGTGCCGCCCGTGCTCCAGCGCGACCTCATCGACGAGGTCATCGCGATCAGCGACGACGACGCGATCGACACCGCCTGGGACGTCGCTCGCAAGTGCGGTGTGCTCGCCGGCCTGTCGTGTGGCGCGGCCCTGGCAGGCGCGATCGAGGTCGCCCGGCGACCGGAGTCGAAGGGCAAACGCATCGCGGTCGTCCTCCCGGACTCCGGCGAGCGCTACAGCTCGACGCCGTTCTTCGTGCCGCCGGCGCGGCGCGCGTAGCCGCTACCGCTCGATCGTCTCGGCCTCGCCGAGACACCACGCGAGCAGGCCGGGCCACGGTCCGAAGCCGTCCTTCGGTTCGAAGTGGCCGGCGCCGGGGAGCAGATCGACCGGGAGGCCCAGCGGCTCGATCAGGTTCGGGATCGCGCCGGCGCCCGGCCAGAAGTGGTCGTTGTCGGAGACGACCGCGCGCGTGACCTTCGCCACGCGGCTCGGGTCGACGGTCGCCACGTCGACGTCGAGCGCGTAGAACCGGCTGTGCTGGACCGGGTCCTGCTCCGGCGGGAGCTCGGGGAGCTTCGGCAGCGCGACGAGCGCCACGCGGTCCGCGACGGGCAGGCCGTGCCCGCCCTCGAGGGCGTGGTGCAGCCACAGCCGCGCGCCGAGCGAATGGGCCACCACGATCAGTTCCCCCGAACGGTCGCCGGCCTCGGAACGCGCGTCGGCATGTCGGGCCAGACCCGGAGCGGGGGAGATGTCGGCCGATGCGGCGCCGGCGGGCTGTAGCTCCGGTTCGTCGCCGAGGGCGGCGAGCCGCTCGGTCAGCGATGCCATCCAGGCCTCGAGCACGGGTGCGTTCGGGGAGGGGAGCTTGCGCAGCCGTGCGACGTGCCCGCGGGCGCGCAGCTCCTGCGACAACCAGACCAGCCAGTGGTCCGGGCCGACGCCGCCGAAGCCGTGGAGGAGCAGGAACCGCGCCATCGCCGAGAGGGTAGTGGCGGTGGGCGTCACACGCCGGGCCGTCTTCGGCGCGGCGATCACCGACGTCCGTCGGTTCCCGCTAGCGTGCCCTCCATGGCCCTTGGGATGGTGCGGCGCGTCGGCGCCGAGGTCGGTCGCGACATCCGCGCAGCACAGGAGCGCGACCCCGCTGCCCAGGGCACGAGCCGGCTTATGATCCTCGCGACCTGGCCGGGCGTCCACGCGCTCTTCCTGCATCGCATCGCGCACATCCTCCGCAACGCGGGCGTGCCCGCGCTGCCGCACCTCATCGCGCACTACGCGCGTCGCCGCACGGGCATCGAGATCCATCCTGCAGCCCAGATCGGCCGGGGCCTGCTCATCGACCACGGCAGTGGCGTGGTCGTCGGGGAGACCGCCGAGATCGGCGACGACGTGACCATCTACCAGGGCGTCACGCTCGGCGGCACGGGCTTCCACCAGGGCAAGCGCCATCCCACGGTCGGCAGCGGCGTCGTGATCGGCAGCGGCGCGAAGCTGCTCGGCCCGATCACCGTCGGCGACGGCGCGAAGATCGGCGCGAACACCGTCGTCATCCACGACGTCCCCGCGAACTCGACCGTCGTCGGCAACCCGGGACACCCGGTGCGCGTCGACGGCCGCCGCCCGACCGGCCCGGACGCCGACTGGGCCCACCTGCCCGACCCGGTCGCCGATGCGATGGATGCCCTCTCCGCCCGCATCGCCGAACTCGAGCGGCAGATCGAGTCGCTCGGTGGCACGCCCGCGCCGCGTGACGCCCCGGCCGACGCCGCCCGGGCCACGCTCCGCGCCCGTCGGCGCAACGGCCCGAGTCCTGCCGGTGGCTGACCGCTGGGACCGGCGTGTCGAGCCGCTGCCGGACGCCCTTCTCGAC
>JAVHXX010000205.1 GCA_031119595.1 Patulibacter sp.
GCCGCTGAGCCGGAGGATCCCTCCGCTTGTAGGCTCGGTGGCCATGGCACCCACCCCTTCTCCCACCGCCGGCCACAACCGATGGGCCGTGCTCGGCCTGATCGCCGTCGCCCAGCTGATGGTCGTCCTCGACTCGACCATCGTGAACATCGCCCTTCCCTCGGCCCAGGCCGACCTCGGGTTCTCGACCGACAGCCGTCAGTGGATCGTGACCGCGTATGCGCTCGCGTTCGGCAGCCTGCTGCTCATCGGCGGCAAGCTCGGTGACCTCTTCGGCCGCAAGTGGACCTTCATCGGCGGCCTCATCGGCTTTGCCGCCGTGTCGTTCATGGGCGGCCTCGCACCGTCGTTCGGCGTGCTCGTCGCCGCCCGCGCACTCCAGGGTGCCTTCGGCGCGCTCCTCGCCCCCTCCGCCCTCTCGCTGCTCACGGTGAGCTTCGCCGACTCCCCCGACCGCGCGAAGGCCTTCGGGATCTTCGCCGCCGTCGCGACCGCCGGCGCGTCCGTCGGTCTGCTGCTCGGCGGCGCCCTCACCGACGCCCTCTCCTGGCGCTGGTGCCTCTACGTGAACCTCGTGATCGCCGTGCCCGCGGTCTTCGCCGCGCTGCGCCTCATCGGCAACGAGCGCCATCCGCAGCGGCCGACGATCGACTGGCCCGGGGCCGTCCTCGCGTGCGCCGGCCTGTTCGGGATCGTCTTCGGGTTCTCCGAGGCCGAGCGCGACTCCTGGACCGCCGCGTCGACCATCGGATCGCTCGTCGCCGGTGTCGTGCTGCTCACCGCGTTCGTGCTGGTCCAGCGACGCGTGAAGAGCCCGCTGCTGCCGCTGCACATCATCTGGGACCGCGCCCGTGGCGGCGCGTTCCTGTCGATCATCATCGCCGCGTCGAGCATGTTCGCCGTGTTCCTGTTCCTCACGTACTTCATGCAGCAGAACCTCGGCTACTCGCCGCTGAAGACGGGCGTCGGCTTCCTGCCGATGACCCTCGCGATCTTCATCATGGCCCCGACGATCCAGACCCGGATCCTCCCGCGCGTCGGCGTGCGGCCGCTGATCATCACCGGCATGACGCTCGGCACGCTCTCGATGCTGCTGTTCTTCACGCAGCTCACGCCCTCGTCGACCTACGCGAGCGGTCTGCTCCCGGGCCTCGTGATGATCGGCATCGGCATGCCGTGCGTGTTCGCCCCGTGCTTCGCGACGGCCACGCTCGGCGTCGACCGCTTCGAGGCGGGTGTCGCCTCGGCGATGGTCAACACCTGCCAGCAGGTCGGCGGCGCCATCGGCACCGCCGTCCTCTCGGCGATCTTCGTGCACGCGGCGCAGTCGTTCAGCACGGACCACAGCCGCATGACGAACCTCGTCCACGCCGCCTCGGTGCACGGCTACACGACCGCGTTCTACGTCGCCGCCGGCATGTTCGCCGTCGGCATCGTCGTCGCGACCGTCGTCCTGCCGGGCCGCATCCAGCCGCAGGCACACGCCGCTGCGGCACCGGCCGTCGAAGCCGTCTGAACCCGCGGTCCGGCGGCCGCACCCGCGCCGTCGCCGGACCGGTGGACCGCCCCATCCCGGGCGGCGATCAGGCCAGGCCGAGGTGCTCGCGCAGCGTCGAGCCCACGTAGTCCGTGCGGAACGAGCCTCGCTCCTGCAGCAGCGGCACCACCTGGTCGGCGAACTCCTCGAGCCCGCCCGGGGTGATGTGCGGGACCACGATGAAGCCGTCGCAGGCGTGCTCCTGCACGTGACGGTCCAGGAGGTCGGCGACCGTCGCGGCCGAGCCGACGAGGGAATGTCGCGTACGCGTCTCGACCATCGCGTCCCGCAGTGTCCAGCGCTCCGCGGCGGCCCGCGCGCGGAGGTCGTCGACGAGCCGCTGACGTTTGCCGCTGAATGCTCGCGCCGGGATGCTGCCCGGCGCGATCGTGATCTCACCCTCGACCGGGTCGACATCCGGCAGGGGACCGTCCGGGTCGTAGGCCGAGAGGTCGCGGTTCCAGAGTTGCTCGGCGAACACGATCGCCGTCGGCGGCGACACCTGCTGGCGGCGCACGAGTGCTGCACGCTCCCGGGCCTCCTCGTCGGTGTCGCCGAGCACGAACGTGGTCGCCGGAAGGACCAGGAGGTCGTCGGGGGCGCGGCCGTACGCGGCGAGTCGTCCCTTCACGTCGGCGACGAACCGTTGTCCGGCTTCGAGGCTGGCGTGCGCGGTGAAGACGGCGTCCGCGTGCTCGGCGGCGAACTCGCGGCCCGCATCCGAGTCGCCTGCCTGGAGCACGACCGGCCGACCCTGCGGCGGCGCCGCGAGTCCGTACACCCCCGACAGCGCGACCTGCTCGCCGTCGGTCGCGAACGCACCTTCACCGCCCGTCAGAGGCGATCGGCCAGGGCGAGTGCCTCGCCGGCGCGCACGTAGCGGTCGTCGTACGGGAGGTAGGCACCGCGCCGGAAGTTGGCGCCGCTGACGGCGTCGGTCGACGTGACGAGGTTCCACGCCGCGCGTCCACCGGAGAGGTGGTCGAGCGTCGCGAGCTGGCGGGCTGTTTCCAGGGGCTCGTGGTAGGTCGTGGTCAGCGTGGCCGCCAGACCGATCCGCTCGGTGACGGCCGCCAGCGCGGCGAGGATCGCCAGGCCGTCGGGTCGACCGACCACGTCGAGGTCGTGGATCCGTCCGGCGTGCTCACGAAGGCTGAGGCCCTCCGCGAGGAAGAAGAAGTCGAACTTCGCCCGCTCGGCGGTCTGCACGAAGCGCTTGAAGCTCTCGAACGCGATGTGGCTCCCCGAGGCCGGGTCGCTCCACACGGTGGTGTTGTTCACGCCGGGGAAGTGCGCACCGAGGTGGATCTGCCGCTTCGACCCGCTCATGCGCGCGCCTGAGCGAAGCGGTTCTTCGCGGGTGGCAGACCGAGGCGGGCGCGGAGGGAGCCATCGCCGATGCGTCCCGGGCCACCGCGGTCCGCCAGGACCGGCGCGAGCGCCTGCAGCGCCAGCTCCGACTCGGGAGCGTGGACGAGCACGCCATCGAACCCTGCGGCCTCGGCGGCGGCAACACGCGATGCGACCCCCGCATCCGCGTCGAGCTCGAGGAGTTGGAGGAGCCCGGGCGCCCTGAGCGGAGCGGCGTCGACGCCACCGGCGACGAGGAGCACGTCGGCGTGGTCGCGGGCGAGCTCGAGGTCCACGTGATCGCGGACCCGGACGAACACCGGTGGGTGGCCTTGCGGTGGGCGCGGCGTGATCGACGGCCCGCGGACCGCGAGGTGGGGGCCCCGCAGGTCCACGTGGTGCACGCGGCCGGCGTCGACGAACCGGGACGTGGCGGCGTCGCGGATCTCGGCGCCGTCCTCCCAGCTGTCCCAGAGCGCTCGGACGGCCGTGATGTGCTCGGCGGCGTCGGCGTGGACGTCGTCCGGGACGGTCCAGGTGACGAGCCCCTGCGCGTCGTCGGTGGGGCGCACCGCGGCGAGCCACCCGGCGCGTCCGCCCGAGACCTGGTCGACCGTCGCCACGGCGGTCGACACGTGGAACGGCTCCGTGATCGTCGTCGCGGCGACGGGAACGACGCCGATCGTCTCGGTCCGGGCGGCGATCCCCGCCGCCACGAGCACCGCGTCGGCGTCACCGGCATCGATCGTCACGAGGTCGACACCCGCAGCCTCCGCCGCCAGCACGCGATCACGCCACCGCCCCGCATCGGGGAGCGGCGAAGCATCGGACAGGCCGACGGCGATCAGGAAGGGGAGCGGGCGCGGAACCATTGTGGAGGTCGTTGGTCGGCATGCTACGACTGTCGCGATGCGCTTCTCCGTCCTCGACCAGGCACCGGCCCGTGCGGGGGGAGGCGCTGCCGAAGCGGTCCGCGCCGCGGTCCGTCTCGCGGAGACGGCCGACGAGCTCGGCTTCCACCGGTTCTGGGTCGCCGAGCACCACGCGATCGGCAGCGTCTCGATCTCGGCGCCCGAGGTCGTGCTCGCGATGCTCGCCGACCGCACCGAGGGCATCCGTGTCGGTTCCGGCGGGATGCTCCTCCCGAACCACCGCCCGATCCACGTGGCCGAGCAGTTCCGAGTGCTCGAGGCCCTCCACCCGGGTCGCATCGATCTCGGCATCGGCCGCTCGGAGGGCGCGCTCGACGAGGCCATCGTCCGCGCTTTCGCCCGCCCCGACGACAATGCCCACGGCTCGGGCTTCGAAGCCCAGCTCGACCAGTTGCTCGCGTTCGGCGGCGTGCGTCCCCTGCCGGCCGACGACCCACTCGCCTCCGCGGTGGCGAGCCCCGCCGACGTGCCGCTCCCTCCGGTCTTCCTGCTCGGGTCGAGCGAGCAGTCGGCCGAGACGGCTGCGCGCAAGGGCCTCGGGTACGGCTTCGCTGCGCACACCAACCCGGACGGGGCCGCCCCCGCGCTGCTGCGGTACCGCGAGCGGTTCGAACCGACCGCGGCGCGCGAGAAGCCCCACGCCATCCTCGCCGTCAAGGTGATGACGGGTGAGAGCGACCAGCACGCCGCCGCGCTGGCGGCTCCGAGCCATCTGTCGATGGTGTGGGCGCGGCTCGGCGGCCATGAGCCGCTGCCCTCCGTCGAGGAGGCGCTCGCCCATCGCTGGACCGAGGAGGAGCGCGCCGCCGAGGCGACGTTCATCGACACGCGCGCCGACGTGACCGGCGGCCCGGACGCGGTCCGTGCCCGCATCGCCGACCTGGCCGAGGCGACACAGGCCGACGAGATCATCGTCATCACGAACACGTCCGACCCTGACGAGCGCCTCGCGGCGCACCGGCGGTTCGCGGCCGCGGTCGGGCTGGAGCCACGCCGCAGGGCGGCGCCGGACGCGACCGCCCGCTGAATCGAACGGCCGCCCGACGGCAGGGGCTACGGTGATCCGGAGACCACCGCGATCCGCGAGCCCGAAGGAGCACCCCCATGACCGAGACGACCGAGACGGCGATCCTCGCCGGCGGCTGCTTCTGGGGCGTCCAGGACCTGATCCGCAAACGCCCGGGCGTGCTCTCCACGCGCGTCGGCTACACCGGCGGCGACGTTCCGAACGCGACCTATCGCAACCACGGCACCCACGCCGAGGCGATCGAGATCGTCTTCGACCCGTCGCAGATCTCGTTCCGCGACCTGCTCGAGTTCTTCTTCCAGATCCACGACCCGACCACCCTGAACCGCCAGGGGAACGACGTCGGCCTGAGCTACCGCTCGGAGATCTACTTCACGAGCGACGAGCAGCGGCGCGTCGCCGAGGACACCATCGCCGACGTCAACGCCTCCGGCCTCTGGCCGGGCACCGTCGTGACGAAGGTGTCGGCGGCCGGGCCGTTCTGGGAGGCCGAGCCCGAGCACCAGGACTATCTCGAGCGCTATCCCAACGGGTATACGTGCCATTTCGTGCGCCCCGACTGGAAGCTCCCGCACCGCGCCGAGGTCTGACCTCGCCCCGACCCCGGGGTGCCTCCGGTCCTGCGTGGCCCGGAGGCTTCCTGAGGCCCCGCAGGGCGCGGGCTCGGCGTCGTCAGCCGGCGGTGTTGACCACGAGCACCGAGCACTCGGCCCGGTGGCTGACCTTGTCCGGGATGGAGCTCAGCAGGAACCGGCGGGCGCCGGTCATCCCGAGGTTGCCGACGACGATGAGGTCCGCGCCACGCTCCTTGGCGACGTCGAGGATCACCTCGACCGGGTCGCCCTGGCGCGTGATGGTGGTGACCTTCAGGCCGTGGTCACCGAGCTGGCTCGCGAGCGTCGCGAGGGCGGACTCGAGCTTCTCCTGGCCGCGGCTGTCGTCGTAGGCGCCGACGAGGTCGAGCTGGCCGCCGCCGGTGAGCCCGGCGAGTTCGGCCCCACGCTCGACGGCCTGCGCGGCGGTGGCCGAGCCATCGGTGGCGACGACGATCGTCTGGAAGAGCGGCGAGGACATCCCGCGACGGTATCGCTGGGACAGGCGGTGATGCGGTGTGGTCGCGCGGGACCGCGCACCCTCGAGGACGCGGACGGCCGCTGAATATGATTCTGGATTCAGCGTGCTGAGCAACGCTCAACAAGCTTCCTGCGCCCCGGTCCTTGTGGAATCGTTGGACCATGGCTCTCCGTCGCACCGTCCTTGCGTCATTCGCCGCCGTGGCAGCGTGGTCCGCGCTCGTCGCCGCCCCGGCCGCCCACGCCGCGAGCCCGGCCCGGAGCCTCGTCTACGACGTGCCCAGCACCAAGGGCAACATCGACGTGAGCAAGGTCAACTTCAACGACGACACGAAGAAGCTGACCGCCTGGGTGCGCCTGCCCGCGGGCTACGACGACCAGCCCGACCGCCGTTGGCCCGTCCTCTACCTGCTCCACGGCTGGGAGGACAGCTCCAACGCCTGGCTCGACCCGAAGAAGGGCTCGATCGACACGGTCCTGCCCGCCGACTTCAACGGCATCGTCGTGATGCCGGAGGGCGGTAAGGAGTGGTTCGTGAACTGGGCCGACCCGGCGAAGAACCCGGGTCACCAGTGGGAGGACTACCTCCTCGACGAGGTCGTCCCGTTCATGGAGAGCCACCTGCGGATCCTCCCGGGCCGCGCGAACCACGCGATCGGCGGCCTGTCGATGGGTGGCTTCGGTGGTCTGCGCGCCGTCGCGACGATGCCGACCTACTTCGGTCAGGCCGTCGTCTACTCCGGCCTCGTGAACACGCAGGACCCCTCGTTCCAGACGATCCTCAACATCGCCCAGATCCCGCGGCCCGGCTATGGCGCCGTCTTCGGCACGCTCACCGGTGCCTACGCCACGACGCTCAACCCGATCAAGTACGCCCGCGACTTCTCCGGGTCGAACATCTCGCTCTACTACGGCACCCCGAGCATCGCCTTCCTCTGGTCGACCGACGTCCGCGTGCACGGCGTCGCGACGCTCGAGATCGGGGTCGGCCTCGAGACGCGTGACCTCCTCGCGGCCCTGAAGCCCACCACCGCGAACGTCTTCTCGATGAACCTCGCGGGCGGGCAGCACGACTGGCCGTGGTGGCGCCAGTACCTCGCGAACAGCGTCCAGCGAGGCCTGTGGAACGCGCCGCCGATCACGCAGACGAGCCAGGCCACCTCGTGGACCTACGACACGATGGCCACCCACGGCAACGCCTGGGGCCTCGGCTTCAAGATGCAGACGGCGCCGGTCGGCACGGTCACGCTGCAGCGCAGCGGCTCGACGCTCACGGGCACCGGCAAGGGCACCATCCAGATCACCGGCGGCGCCGCGGACGACGACGACAGCGGCAACGGCACCCTCGCCGGGTGCAGCTACACGCTCACGCTGCCCTTCAAGCAGCAGCTGCCCGCCGGCTGCTGAGGCCGACCGGGCGGCCC
The DNA here is from genome assembly GCA_031119595.1 of Patulibacter sp. Classification (GTDB taxonomy): domain Bacteria; phylum Actinomycetota; class Thermoleophilia; order Solirubrobacterales; family Solirubrobacteraceae; genus JAGIBJ01. Next base: position 7,344 of record JAVHXX010000205.1, read on the forward strand.
GGCCGTCGGGTCGTCGAAGGTCGAGGGCCCGCGACGACCGGACGGATCAGGACTGGACGCTGGTGGTGGCGCCGGGCACGAGCGGCGGCAGCTTCACCGGACGGGCGTCGCCGCCGTCCTTCTCGATCTTCGCGGCGATCCCGGTCTGCAGGGCCTCGCGCAGCTGCTCGAGGCTCGACGCTCCGGACACCTCCACCCCGGGGAACTCCACGACGGTCGCGCCGTAGGTGCCGTCGGGCGACTGGGTGATCTGCACGTTGAGCTTGTCGGCCATGCGCGGCACGTTATCCATTCCGGAGGGCGGTCACACACGCTTCGCCGACGCACCGAGCAGGAGCACCGCCTCGCCGAGCGTGCGCTGCCACGCCGGCACCGGCCCGGCGGCGCGCACCGGGGCGAGGAAGGCGGTCGCCGCGCGGAAGCTCTCGCCAGTGCGGTCGGCGGCGCCGACACGTCCCGGCAC
>JAVHXX010000206.1 GCA_031119595.1 Patulibacter sp.
ATCGTCGACCGGACGAAGGACATGATCATCCGGAACGGCTACAACGTGTACCCGCGGCAGGTGGAAGAGGTCCTCGCCACCCACCCCGACGTCACGATGGCAGCGGTGTTCGGTGTCCCCCACGAGCTGCACGGACAGGAGATCGAGGCCGCCGTGGTGCTGCGTTCCGGAGCCACCGCGTCGCCGGAGGAACTCATCGACTTCGTCGCCGGTGAGATCGCGGCGTACAAGTACCCGCGTGCCGTGCACGTCCTCGACGCGCTGCCCCTCGGTCCGAGCGGGAAGGTGTTGAAACGGGAGCTGGTCGACCGGTTCGGGACCACTGAGGTGGGTTCTGCCGGGATCGAACCGACGACATCCACGGTGTGAATGTGTGAGCCGCCAGGGACCGAAGCAGCGCATCCCAGTGATTGTGCGGGTCTCGGCCCTGAACAGCTGCGGCGGATGCTCGCTGAGCAGGACTCTCCGATGCTGACGGTACAGCGCTGCCTGAGGACCGCTCGATCAGCACCGTCGGGCACCGAGCTGACTATCGTGCCCTGCCGCCATGTGGGATCACGCCGACGCTCGAGAGAGCGTCGAGATCGCATGCTCAGTGTTCCCGGACACAACGGTCTGCGAGGGGTGGCGCCGACCACGTCAGCGATCGTTGCCTTCCGCGTCCCTGTGGGACGCAGCAGATTCAGAGCTCCAGTCGCGCAGGGACCAGCGATCAGCCCCTCCGTTGCTAGTACTGCCAGGGCAGCAACCCTTGCTGACCGACGATGACGAGGCAAATCGTCCCGGCAATGGTGGCAGATGCGGAGATGATGAGGCCCGCCAGCGCTAAACCCTTGCCTTGTTGTCCCGTGCGGCGAATCTGCACCAGAGCAACAGTGCAGATCACCAGCCCGATCAGCGTTGCCCCGAAGGCAAGAACGAATCCGGCAATCGCTAGGGCGTTGAACGGCTCGGTGGCTGGCGGCTCGTAGCGCTCAGGGGGTTCGTTCATGTCAGTCTTCCGCGGGGTCTTGGATTCGCAGGGCGGTTCTCTTGATCATCATCGAGGGTGACGAAATCGGGCTGAGCGCAGGTGATGATCGGCCTGAGGGAGCGCCGCATCGGTTGCGAGCCCGCGCCCCCCTCCGGCGGGCGGTGTTGTGCGTTGGGTCCTCAGCTCAGCTGGTGGCTGATGGGGCCGTTGTCGACGTAGATGCGCTGGTCGGTGATCTTGTCGTCGTGGAGGGTGAAGATCGAGCAGGCGGTGATCGTGGTGGTCGTGCCGTCGCGGAGGTTCCAGGCGCTGTCCACTTCGAAGATGACGAACCCGTTGTCTTCCTGCCACACGTTGATCAGCGGGTGCGCCAACGATTCCACCTTGCTGAGGGTGTCGATCATCTGTTGACGGACGGCGTCACGGCCGGAGACGACGGGCGCGCCCGCGAAGGTCAGGGTGATGTCGTCGGCGTAGTAGGCCGCGAAGCAGTCGCTGTCCTTTGCCTCCATCGCGGCGAAGTAGTCGGTGAGCAGGTCGATGGTGTGCTGAGTGGCGCTGGGCATCGAGAACGTCCTTCCGTACTACTCGTGATGCTGGGGGCGAGGAGTGCGTGTCAGGCGGGGCCGTCGCCCGCTCGGTGGAGGAATGCGGGGTCTTGCGCGCTGAGGGCAGTGAGCGCCTCGAGCTGCTCAGGGCTGAGCTCGATGTCGGCGGCCGTCGCATTCGCGCGGAGCTCGTCGGGGGTTTCCGGGCCGACGATGACGGATGCCACTGCTGGGCGGGACAGCAGCCATGCGAGGGACACCTGATAGGGGTGCAGTCCCCAAGCGCGGCTGTGACGGTCGACCTCGCGGGCGATCGTGATCTCGTGGTCCGGGAACCCTGGTTGGCCGAATCGCTGGTCGCCGGAGACGGAACGGTCGAGGACGGCGAGGTCCGCGAGGAGCCCACCGTGCAGGGGTGCGTACGGGACGATGGAGACGCCGAACTGTGTGCAGGCAGCAGCGAGCTCACGTTCCGCGGCGCGGTCGATGAGGTTGTACTTCACCTCGGCGACCACAGGTGCGTGCAGCCGCCGGTAGTCGGCGATCCAGAGGGCGTGTGTGAGCTGCCAGGAAGGGTGATTGGACAAGCCGACGGCGCGGATCTTGCCCTGCCGGATGAGGTCGTCGTAGACGGAAAGTGTCTCTTCGAGGGGCGTGTCCGGGTCCGGGTCGTGGGCGTAGTACACGTCGATGTAGTCGGTTTCGAGGCGACTGAGGCTGGTCTCGATTTGGCGGATGATGTGCCGGCGCGACAGACCACGCTGGTTCACATCGTGGCCGACGATGCCGTTTGACTTGGTCGCGATGACCATGTTGTCGCGTCGGCCGCGCAGCGCCCGTCCGAGGATCTGCTCCGCGGGCTCGCGCTCGGCTGCAGTGGGAGCGCCGGGACGGTCGAAGACGGGCATGTTCCCGTACACGTCCGCGGTGTCGATGAAGTTGATGCCGAGCTCCTGCGCCGTGCCGACGACCTGGTCAGCGTCTTGCGCGGTCGGGGCGACGCCGAAGGTTGCGGTGCCGAGGCAGATGCGGGACACCTTCATTCCGGTGTGTCCGAGGACGGAGTACTTCATCGTGCGTTCGCTTCCCGGAGTGCTCGTGCACTCCTGTGTGCCGAGACGGGTGTGCCGGGGAGGGGCGCCGTCGGGGTTCGTGCTGTGACGCTATGGCGGCGCGAGCCGAGTTGCGATGCCCTCTCAGGGCACCGCTATGGAGGCCGGAGCGGAGCACGATGAGTGGCATGGCACGAATCTTGGTCACCGGTTCCACTGACGGGCTCGGGCGAGCGACCGCGGAGACGTTGCTCCGCGAGGGGCACGACGTCATCGTGCACGCCCGCTCAACTGGTCGCGCTGCGGCGGTCGCGGATCTCACTGGTCGCGGCGCTGACCTCGTCGTGGCGGACTTCGCCAACCGCGGCGAGGTACTCGCTGTGGCGGAGCAGCTGCAGGCCGGGGCACCGATCGACGGCGTCATCCACAACGCCGGCGTCCTCTCGGGCGCTGCGATCATCCCCGTGAACGTCGTGGCGCCGTACTTGCTCACGGCGTTGCTGCAGAGCCCGAGCAGGCACGTCTACCTCAGCAGCAGCATGCACCGCGGCGGCACCGCCCAGCTCGCCGGCGTGGACTGGAAGGGCGGTTCGTCGTCGAGCAGCTACTCGGACAGCAAGCTGTTCGTCACCGCGTTCGCTGCAGCGGTCGCGGATCGGTGGTCCGACGTGCAGGCGAACGCGGTCGACCCGGGATGGGTGCCGACGAAGATGGGTGGCGCCGGCGCATCGGATGACCTGGAGCTTGGCCACCGCACGCAGGAACGGCTGATCGGAGATCCGGACGCCTCGGTCAGCGGTGGGTACTGGTTCCATGACCGGCAGCAGGAACCGCATCCGGCTGTCCGTGACCCGCAGTTCCAGAACGAGCTGCTGCGTGCGCTCGAGGCGGCGACCGGTGTCGCGTTCCCGGAACGCTGATCAGTCGACGTCGACGTCCGCGGCGGCGCCCGTCGGCGCGGCAGCCCACGATGCCAACAACGCAAGCCGTTCGGCGGTCGGGGTGCCGGGTTCGGCGGTGTAGACCATCAGGACCGTGCCGGGGTCGGCGGTGATCATCAACTCCTCGTAGAACAGCACGAGTTCTCCCACCTCGGGGTGGTGGAAGCGCTTGGTACCGGAGCCGTGGGAGCGCACGTCGTGCGCACTCCAGAGACGTCGGAACACGTCACTTCGAGTGGAGAGTTCGCCGACGAGTTCTTGCAGCTCGGCGTCGTGCGGGTCCCGTCCCGCTTCGGCGCGCATCACCGCGACGCACATCTCGGAGAACAGGTCCCAGTCGGGGTAGAAGTCCCGGGAAGCTGGGTCAAGGAACTGGAACCGGGCGAGATTGGGGGTGCCGGTGCCATCGCCGATGACGGGTGTGTAGAAGGCCTTCGCGAGCTGGTTGGTGGCGAGCAGGTTCTGCCGTTGGTCACGGACCACCGCGATGCCGTCGTGGATGGTGCCGAGGACCTGCTGGATACTCTGCCGTTGCGCGGCTCGTGGGGAGCGACGCCCTCTGGGGCGTGCGGCGAGGGTGTTGCCGTCCGCGGCGCGAGCGAGATCGAACAGGTGGCTCCGCTCGGGTTCCGTCAGCTGCAGCGCACGGGCTAGCGCTTCCAGCACGGCCGTGGATACGCCAGCGATCTGCCCGCGTTCGATTCGGCCGTAGTACTCCACACTGAGACCGGCGAGAGCGGCGACTTCGCCGCGACGAAGGCCCGCGACACGGCGCCGACCGCCGCCGAGCAGGCCAGCCTGCTCCGGCGCCAGGCGTGCACGCCGTGACATCAGGAACTCGCGTACTTCCGTCTTGTTGTCCACGCCGTCAGGGTACGGCCGACTCCCACGTGGAAGACGTTCCCTCTCAAGGCACGTCTCGACAGGGCATCACTTCCACAGCGATGCGGTGGTCTCGTAGTTGTTGCGGGGTTTCGCCCGCAACCGACGACGGCCTGTCAGTCAGCGATGCCAACACTGTTACGCGCTCAAGACCGACTGACCTGCCACGCCTATGCAGACCGGTGCAGCGGTGGCGCCGTCCCACCGGGCCAGCACTGCACCACCCATGAACCTGTCAGGAGTATCCGATGGCTCTTCCCCGGCTGACGTTCCCGCTGACCGCGGGCACGTTCCTGATGGGGACCACGGAGTTCGTCGTCGCCGGGCTCTTGCCCGACCTTGCCCGCACGTTCGGCACCTCGGTCGGCCACGCGGGTCTGGCGATCACGGTCTTCGCGATCGGCATGATCGTGGGGCCGCCGGTCATCACGCTCGCAACGCTTCGGGTGTCCCGCCGCGCGGTGCTGATCGCTGCGTTGCTGGCCTTCGCCGGGGGGCAGATTCTTGCGGCGACCGTTCCGGTGCTCGCGGTGTTCCTCGTCGCCCGGTTCGTCACTGCGGTAGCGACCGGCGCGTTCTGGGCGATCGCGTCCGTGGTCGCGGCGAAAGCAGCTGGCCCCACTGCCGCAGCCCGAACACTCGGCGTCGTCATCGGCGGCGGCAACATCGCCAACGTGCTCGGCGTCCCGCTCGGTGCTCTCGCGGGCCTACTCGTCGGGTGGCAAGTCGTGTTCTGGGCGCTCGCGCTGCTCGCGCTCATCCTCGCCGTCCCGATCTGGCGGCTCGTGGAGTCATCTGCAGAAACCACGCGAGTGTCGCTCCGCGCTGAGTTCCGGGGGCTGCGGTCTGGTCAGCTGTGGCTTGTCCTGGCAACCACCGCGTGCATCACGGGTGGGGTGCTCTCCACCTACGGCTACATCAGCCCCCTCTTGACTGACCGTGCAGGGCTTCCCGAGGCCGCGGTCCCGATCGCGCTCGTCGTCTTCGGCGCCGGATCGGTGGTTGGCAGCATCGTCGGAGGCCGCGTCGGCGACCGACGGCCGCATGGAGCGTCACTCGGGTTCGGCGCGGTGACGCTGGTCGCAACCATCGCGATCGCCGTGACGTCGACCAGCCCGACACTGGTGCTGATCAGCTTCGGTGTTCTTGGCCTGGTCGGCTTCTCCGCCAACCCGATCCTCATCGCCCTCGCCACGAAGCTCGGTGGCGACGCACCGAATCTCACCACCGCGATGCCGACGAGCACCTTCAACCTCGGCACAGCCATCGGCACCGGGATCGCCGCCGCCGCACTGCAGGGACCGCTCGGACCGCTCGGCCCGGTCACCGTCGGGATCATCGCCGCCGCGCTCATGCTGGTTCCGCTCAGCGTCCTCACGCTGCACGTGCGCGGCTCAGCCGCCTCCACCGAAACGACCCCGTCGCCTGTCACGGCGGCCGGCAGATGACCAGATCAGCTGCACAACCCATCCACCAGGAAGGACCCCATGCCCGAACAAGCACGCCAGATCGGTGGTGGACGCCGCACCCTCGGCGACTTCGCCCCGAAGCTCGCCGAACTCACCGACGATGTCCTCTTCGATGACGTCTGGAATCGACCCGACCTGTCCGCCCGCGACCGCAGCCTCATCACCGTCGCCGTCCTCGCCGCAGGCGGCGACCTCGCGCAGCTCGAGTTCCACCTCGGCCGCGCCGTCGAGAACGGTGTCACCCATACCGAACTGATCGAAGCACTCACGCACGTGACCTTCTACGCCGGCTGGCCGAAGGGCATGGGCGCGATGGGCGTCGCCAAGAAGGTCCTCGGGACCCAGGAAGCAGCGAACTAATGAACATCGAACCCACGAACCCGACCAGCAAGAACCCGCCGGAACAGTTCGCCGGCGACGTGTGGCTCGACCCGATCGCGCTCCCACACGAAGATGACCAGCACATGGTCGTCGCGACCGTCCGGTTCGCCCCCGGCGCCCGCACAGCATGGCACTCCCACGAGAAGGGCCAGTACCTCCGCGTGACCCAGGGCATCGGCCGTTTCGGCACCCGCGATGGCAACACCATCGATGTCCACCCCGGGCAGACGATCTACACCCCGCCCGGCGAGGAACACTGGCACGCCGCCGCCCCGGGGATGTTCATGGAGCACATCGCGATGCTCGAAAACGGCGACGACCCCGCCAGGACCACCACGTGGCTCGAGCACATCACCGACGACCAGTTCAACGGCGCATGACCGACAACACCAAGTCGGCATGGCCGGAGGACCTTCTCGCTGCGATCACCACCAGCGACGACCTGCACGTGTCACCGTTCCGCGAGGACGGCCACACCTACGGAACCCCCACCTGGATCTGGTCCGTCGTCGTCGACGACGGACTCTACGTCCGCGCCTGGAACGGACGCCGTTCCCGCTGGTTCCAGGCGGCCCTCACTCAGCACGCCGGCCGCGTCAGCGCCGCGGGTGCGGAGCACGACGTCCGATTCGACGAAGCGGACCCGTCCGTCAACGCCCGCGTCGACGCCGCTTACGAACGCAAGTACGCCGGCAGCCCTTACCTGTCGCCGATGCTGCAGGACGGACCCACCAGCGCCACCGTACAGATCCGCCCCACCAACGGCTGACGAACCCAACCCGACAGACCACGCGAGCTCGGCAGCCGCCGCCTCGCAGGAAAGGACCCACCTCATGAAGGCAACACTCATGTACGGCGCCGGCGACGTCCGCGTCGTCGACGTCGCCGAGCCCGTCCTCCAGGACCCCACCGACGCGATCATCCGCGTCACCTACGCCTGCGTCTGCGGATCCGATCTGCACCCGTACCACGACCTACCGGACACCCCCGAGGGTCGGCGCATGGGACACGAAGCCATCGGCGTGATCGAGCAGCTCGGCAACGACGTCACCACCCTCAACGTCGGCGACACCGTCATCGTCCCCTTCGCCTGGTCCGACGGCACCTGCGCGTTCTGCCGTGACGGCATCACCACGTCCTGCGTGCACGGCGGCTTCTTCGACGGCGCCGCCTCGGCAACCCAGGCAGAGAAGCTCCTCGTCCCCCACGCCGACGGCACCGCCGTCAGCATCCCCGCGGGCACGGACGAGTCGCTCATGCCGTCCCTGCTGACCCTGTCCGACGTGTACCTGACCGGGTACCACGCCGCCGAGAAGGGTGGTGTCGCACCGGGTAAGACCGTCACGGTGATCGGTGACGGCGCGGTCGGGCTCTCCGCCGTCCTGGCCTCGAAGCAGCTCGGCGCCGAGAAGATCATCCTCATGGGACGCCACACCGCCCGCACCGATCTCGGCCGCGAGTTCGGTGCCACCCACGTCATCGCTGAGCGCGGCGATGAGGGCGTCGCGAAGGTGATGGAACTGACCGAAG
>JAVHXX010000207.1 GCA_031119595.1 Patulibacter sp.
GTCATCGACCTCGCGCAGGAGCGCGGTGAAGCGGTCGCGATCCTCGGCGGTCTCCGGGAGTGCGCCGCGCAGGCGGGGATCGGCCAGGGCCGGTGCGACGCCGGCGACGAGCACGCCGCGGGGCGCGTCGAGGAGCTGTTCGAGGGCCCGGGCCGCCCGCGCCGCGACGCCGGCGGCCGGAGAGGTGCCGCGCTCGAGCGCCTCGAACGCGTCCGGAGCGGCGGCGGCGTCCTCGGCACCGAGCCCGAACTGCGCCGCGAACGACGCCGCCACGGACGCGATCGACAGGCCCGCCTTCTCGCGCAGCCCCCGGAGCGTCGCGCCCCACGGCTTTGCCACGCCGTCGCGAGCGTCCCACCAGTCGTCCTCGAGCGACGAGAGCCGGGCGACGAGCGGGTCGCCCGCGAGCTCGGCGGCGCGCGGTTCGGTCGGGCCGACGGTCGGGGCGAGCTCGAGGAACGCCGCGATGAGCTGCTCGAGCTCGTCACGGTCGGCGGGCTCGGCCCGGTCGACGAACGCGGCAGCGTCCGGAGCGTCGCCGGCATGCCACGCGGCGATGAACGCGTCGAGCAGGTCGTCGATGGCGGGTTGGGGGCGCCCGTCGGTCATGCGCCTCCATCTTCCTCTGCGAGCTCGAGGATCGCGTCGCGGAGCTGCTTGAGGCCCCGGCGGCGGCGCTGGTACACGTTGTCGCGGCTGATCGCGAACCGCTCCATGATCTCCTCGACGCTCGCGCCCGCCTGGTCCATCATGAGGACCGCGCGCTTGTCCTCGTCGACCAGCCCGAGCGCTGGATGCACCACGGCGCGGGCGATCTCGGCCTCCTCGTCGTCGGCGGCCATCCGCGCGGCGATCTCGGAGAGGGCGCGCTCGGTGGCGGTCGACTGGCCGTCCGGGGAGGTGTCGTCGATCGACCCGGCCCGCCGGCGATCGTCGACCACGTGCGCGCGCACGTAGTCCTTGCACGCGTAGTCCGTCGCGGTCCGCAGGAAGGCGCGCAGCTCGCCGACGCTGCGGGCCTGGAGGTGGTCGACCTTGCCGTGCAGGCGCATGAAGACCTCGGCCGCGATGTCGTCGATGTCGTGGTCCGGGATCCGGCCGCCGGGGAGCGCGTGGTGACGGAACCCACGCGCGATGCCGCGCACGCGCTGGCTCTCCGCGCTGATGATCCAGACCCACGCGCGCTTCGCCGCCTCGCGGTCTCCACGGGCGCGGGCGTCATGGAGCATCTTCAGCTGCACGCGCACGTGCGCGTCCGAGGGCTGGGCAGGGTCGTGGGCCCCGTGCGAGGCAGTGGCGGACGGGTCGGGCACGGCGCTGTCGCGAGCCTACCGCGCAGCCCTGACCGCTTCGTGGTGGTGGCATGCAGGGGAGTCGCCGGAGGATGCGGAGATCTGACGCACATGCTGCGCAGCATCGGCACGAAGCGCGCGCCTGCGGCTGCAGGTCGTTCGACAGATTCCAGCCATGCCCAGACCTCCGGACCCGCTCCTGCAACCCCGCTCCGGAGCGCAGGCTACGTTTCGCCGATGAGTCCGTCCCGTCGACCGTCGCCGCTGTTCGCCGTGTTGCCGTGGCACCGGGAGGCCCGGGGGCTGCGGTCGTGGTGGCGCGGGCGGCCATTCGCGCACCGGGCGTTCGGGTGGGGCACGCTGGCCTTCGGGGTGCTCGGCTTCGCCTTCGGGATGGTCGGGTTCCTGCGCCTGCACGTGCAGGGCACCCCGGACATGAACCTCGGCGAGGCGTTGTACGACACGCTCAGCCTCTACACCCTCACGCTGAACGTCCCCGGCGGCACCGATCCCGGCGTGCTGCTGTGGATCGCGGCGTTCGCCGCACCCCTGACGACCGCGCGGGTGCTGTTCACGCTCACCCGCGACCAGGTCAGCCGCTTCGCGATCCGGCGGATCCTGCGGGGCCACACGATCGTCGCCGGTGGCGGCTTCCGAGGCACGTTCCTCGCCGAGAAGCTCGCGGCGGCCGGCGAGCTCGTGGTCCTCGTCGACCTCAGCGACCAGGGCGCGGGGATGGCCGGCGCGCGCCGCCACGACGTGTGGCCGCTCGTCGGCGACGCGACCGCCCCCGAGGTCCTGCGACGCGCGGGCCTGAGCCACGCCGCGCGACTCGTCGCGATGACCTCCGACGACTACGTGAACGCCTCGATCGCCGCCGCCGCCGTGAAGCTGCCCGATCCGCATCCCGAGGTCTTCGTGCACATCGACGATCCGGCCGTCGCGCGGATCGTCGACTCGCCGCTACGGCCCGGTGGGCGGCCGCCGGTCGTGTTCAGCACGGCGTCACGGGCCGCCGCGGCAGCCATCGACCGAGCCGCGGATGCTGCGTTCGACCACGCCGAGGAGGTCGACCACCGGGCGTCGATCGTGATCTTCGGCGACGAGACCGTCATCGACGCGATGATCCTCGAGCTCCACCGGCGCTGGGAGATGGCCGTCCTCGGCGGCGCCGACCGCACGCTCCAACCGCTCGTGACGGTGTTCGCCCCGAACGCCACCGCCCGCGTGGCCGCGCTGCGCAACCGTCACGGCCTCGCGCTCGACGAGATCGACCTCGTCGCCCACGACATCGACATGGACTTCGGCACCAGCCTCGACCCCGAGACCACCCGGAACCTGCGGGCCACGCTGCCCCTCGACGACGTCTGGGTCGTCGACCGCGGCCCGCTCTCGGCACTGCGGCTCGCGCTGAGCGTGTCGCGGATCATCGGCTCGGCGTACACGGTGCGCCTGCTGAGCGAGGGCTCGATCGACGAGCTCACCCAGGCCGTCGAGACGCAGACGATCGACGACGACGGCGTCGCCGACATCCTCCCCGAGTGCCTGGTCGAGCTGTCGCTCGGCGAGGCGACCCTCGACGACGGCCGTCGCGCGGCCCGCCTCGCCTATGCCGACGGACTTCCCCGCGACGCCGACGACGCCACCAAGACCGCCGCGATCGACGCCGCCCAGGCGCACCTCGACCGTGCAGGGTCCGTGATCGACGAGCCCACCCCGGTCGCCACAAACTGGCACGCAGATGTCCACGACGCGCTTGCCCTGCCCGACCCGGCGGTCTTCATCCGTGCCGGGCTGCGGGTCGACGCCCTCACCGCGCGCACGGCGAGCGTCGCCGGGCCGGCTCTGATCCGGCGCGCGCTTAGCGACGAGCATGCTGCAGACCCGGAGCCGGTGATCGCGGCCGCGTTCACCTACTACGCCCGGCTCGCCGCCTCGATCACCGACCCAGACTCACGCCTCTTCGACAGGCTCCTCGCAGACATCGGCTCGGCGCCTGGCGAGGCGCACCGCCTCAAGGAGGACATCACCGCCGTGCTCGAGCTGCGGCGCACGTCGCTGCGACTCCAGGCCCAGCTCGACGGCCGTGACGGCCCCGCGGCACGGCCCGGCGCGGCGCCCGCGGCGTACGCGATGGTCGCCGGCGGACCGCGCACGTGGAACGGGCCCGGCGGCGCTCCGAGTGCCGTGGTCGACGCGCTCGCCGATGCCGTCGACCATCCGCGCTGGGACGCGACCCTGTTCACGGGCGACGACGAGGCCGGTGCTGCGGCAGTCGTCGGCGCGGTCGCTGCGCGTACCGGCATGCCGGCCGTCGCCTACCTCCCCGCACCGGTCGAGGGCACCGCGGCGGCGATCCCGGCCGGCTTCGCGGCGGTGCAGACCGGCGAGCGCGGCGAGTGCACGATCGGTGAGCCGTTGCGGGCCTGGCGCGAGCTCCTGGGCGCGGACGTCGACCCGCGGAAGGTGCCGGTCGTGGTGTACCCGGGCGGAGCGCGGACCGCGTCGGAGGTCGCGCTGGCCGTGGCGATGGGCGCGCCGGTGGCCCTCGTCGACGCACCGGCGCCGGACGCCGAGCAGACCCTGCAGACCCTCTACGACGACGCCACGAACGTCGCACCGCTCCCGAACGACTCCGGCGCGCTTCGCGCCTTCCTGCGCGAGTTCGATCCGCACCAGCTTCCCGACGACCCCGGCCGCCGCACCGCGCTCGTCCGCGGACAGGCGCTCCTCGCCGCGGTGCGTGAAGGCTGGGAAGACGGCGAACGCCAGCCGCTGCGCCTGCTCACGCCGCGGTTCGAGCACGCACCGACGGACTGAGCGCGGGGCGCGCGGCGCGTCCCGCCTACCGCACCCGCACGTGGATCAGCGCGCTGCTGCCCGGGCGCACCGAGAGGCCGTCGGTCTCGAGGACCTCGGCCTTGAAGCCGTACCGCAGCGGCACGCGGAAGGTGTGGGTCCAGCGGAACCGGCCGGCGGCATCGGTGTGGACCACGGCGCCGACGACCCAGCGCCCCTGCTGGAGCACGCGCAGCTTCACGATCGCGCCGGTACGCGGAAGGATGCCCGCCTTCACGGTGCCTGTGAACACGACCTTCCGACCCCGGGCGACACTCGCCCGGCTGGCCTTCAGCGACACTGCGGTGTGGACGCGCACGTTCACCGTACGACCGTCGAGATAGGCGCTGCTGCCGAGCGCGGTCGCATACCCGAACACCACGGTGTTGTCGGCGAGGGTGTTTGCGAGATAGGTGAAGCGGCCCTTCTTGTCGGTGGTGACCGAGGCGATCTTCGTGCCGGTCGCGCCGCTCGGGATCGGCCCGGCGAGCACGTCGACGGCGGCCCCCTTGACGGCCTTGCCCTTCTTGTCGCGGAGCGTGCCGGTGAGCTTCACCTTCGACCCGTACGCCACCGACCGCGTCGTCGTCTTCTTCTTGGTCGTGAAGTGCGCCGTGGCGAGGTCGGCGCCGGTGCCGTTCGGGGCACCGCCGCCCTGCGGGCCCCCGCCCGAAGCCGGGTTCTCCACATCGACCCGCTGCGACACCGCCACGACGCTGTTGCCCGCCGCGTCCCAGACCGTCGCCTGGAGCAGGTGGGAACCGTTCGCGACCCTCGTCGTGTCGAGCGAGAGCGCCGCCGACACCGCGGCCTTGCATGGCACCGCGTACCCGAACTCCGCACCGGCATACGCCCCGCCGTAGTAGGGCGTGGTCACGCAGCGGCCGTCGTTCGTGTCGAGGGTGGCGCGCGGAGAGACCGCGGTGCCATCCATCGTGACCTGGGCCTGCCACACGCCACTGCCGACGTCTGCCGCGTTGAAGGTGAGCGACTCGGTGCCCTTGAGGGCCGTGGCGCCGACAGCGCTCCCGCCGACCGACGTCACCGTCGGATTCGACGCGTCGACGAGATGAAGTTCGCCCCACAGCACCGAGGCGCTCGCGCGCACCGCTCCGGCCACGCCGTTGCACGAGCCGACGACATCGCCGTAGCACCCGGCCTCGAAGCCGATGCTGCTCTGCGGACCGTCGTTGTCGAACGCGAGCCGAGCGCTGCCCGCGCCGGTACAGCCCGTGAACCGCTGGCACGCCTCGACGACGTGATCGCCGTCGTAGCCGAACCCGTTCTTGTAGAAGACGGCGCCGGTCGTGCCGTTGTTCGCGTCGCCCTCGTTCGCGGTGCCGTTCTGCGGCACGGAGGTGTCGCGTCGCAGGTTCACGTGGGCGATGCGCGTGCCCGCAGGTGCCGCGAACGACCACAGCACGCCCGTCCCGCTCGCGAACGATCCGCCGCCGTCGCCGAAGACCGCCGAGATCGCCCCCTGTCCACCGGCAGCGCACGTGTGGCCGGTGTAGGCGTGGGTGCCGTCGCTGGTGGTGTTCGAGGCGGTCCAGCCGTCGATCGACGTGACCTGGCCCGTCGGGGTGTGGCAGGTCCAGTAGATGTATTCGCCGGCGCGGGCCGGCGAAGCGGTGGCCAGTGCACCGATCGCCGGCAGCGCAGCGGCGGCCAGGACCGCCACGACGCGTCGACGACGTGTGCTCCACATGCCCATCAGTGCACCGAGACGCGGACGTCCGCGCTGGTGCCCGGGTCGACCGTGAGCCCGGCCCCGGCGAGCACGCGGGCGCGGAAGCGGTACCGGATCGCCGTGCGGAAGCGGTGGGTCCAGGCGAACGCGCCCGCGGCGTTCGTGCGGGGCACGCCGCCGAGGAGCCAGCGATGCCCGTCCCACGCCTCGACGACGACGCGCACGCCATCGCCCGGCAGGGTGCCCGCGCTGACCGTGCCGCTGAACGTGACCGGCTTGCCCCGCTGCGCCGACGCGTGGTCGACCTTCAGCGTGACCGCAGCCACGACCTTCACCGCGACGGTGCGGGCCGGCGTCGCCGCGGGACCGGTCGACGAGACCACCGTGAACGTGAACAGGCGCGCCGACGTGAGCGTGCCCGGCGAGTAGGCGTACCGCCCCTTCGCGTCGGTCGTGATCGTCGCGACCTTCACGGGCGGGGCGCCCGTCGCCGTCTCGGCGACGTCGAGCGTCGCGTTCGCGATCGGATGCTTCTTCGCGTCCTTCAGGGTGCCACGCAGGTGCAGCGGGCGGCCGTACCCCACGGCGCGGATCTGCGCGCCCTTCGGGATCGACAGCGGCGCGGCGCCGCCGTTCGGCGTGACGCCCGGGAGCGGGGAGCTGCCCGGGGTCGGCGTAGGCGTCGGACCACCGCCGTGGGTCGGGTCAGAGCCACCGGAGATCGGGGTCGGCGTCGGCACGACGACCGGGTTGTCGACCAGCAGCGTCTTCTTCACCGGCTGCGACACGTTTCCACCAGCGTCGGTCGCGTACAGCGCGAGCACGTGCGATCCGTTCGAGACCTTCGTCGTGTCGATCGTGGCCAGTTCGGTCGTGCTCGTCGGGCAGGGGACCTGCTTCCGGAACCCGGCCGCCTGCTGCTGGGGCGAGCACTCGTCGAACTGATCGGCCGTCGACTGCCAGACCTTCTGGTCGTCGATCGTGGCGTAGCCACTGAAGACGCCGGAGCCGTTGTCCGACGCGCCGAAGGACACCGCGAGCTGGCCGCTGGTCGCCGTGGCCGGGACGCCGCCGACCGTCCCCACCTGCGGGACGTATCCGTCGCTCAGGACAGCCAGGGCCCGGGTGATGTCGATCTCGGCGAGCGTCGAACCATCGCCCCAGCATCCGCGGGACCCGCTGGCGGCGCCGCTCGGATCGCCGCAACCGACCCCGATGCCACCGCTGCCGTACACGGACTCGAGCCCACTCGTACCGAACATGAAGTGCGTCGGGGCAGGCAGGGTGCACCGTGCCGGTGAGGGCCCCGACACCTGACACATGGTGTCGTCGGTGGAGACCATCGGCAGGCCGTTCAGGCCACGCCCGCCCCACTGACCAACGGCCCACCCGCTGCGCTCGATCCCGAACCGGGCGAGCAGGGTGAAGGGCGCAGCGTGGTAGGCGAGCGTCACCGCGCGACCCGTGAACGGACCGTTGACGCTGTCGGACGTACCGTTGAAGAACGCCGAGATCGCGCGGGGCTGGCCGACCGGGCCGGACGAGGTTGCGCGGCCCTGCACCGCGCCCTGACGCGCGGAGAGCGCCACCGCTCCCTGGCCGCCGCAGGTGCTCTGGAACGAGCCTTCCGGGTTCCCGGCGAGCGTGTTCACGGTGCCGACCCAGCCCTCGGTCGGCGCGGGATTCCCGTCACCGTCCGCACAGGACCACACGGTGTATTGCCCGGCATTGAGGAAGCCGGCCACGGCAGGGCCTGGGCGACTGCCCTCCAGACCCGTTCCGCCTCCGGCTGTCGACGACGTCGCTGCCGACGCATCGATCACCCCGGCGGTCCCGACGCCGACGACCAGCGCGAGAGCCGCGCCCAACGTTCTCCACGCACGCATGAAGCGGCTACTCAACACGCCCCGTTGCGCGCAGTCAAGGCG
>JAVHXX010000208.1 GCA_031119595.1 Patulibacter sp.
GTACTTCGCCGACTCCATCGACACGCTCGACGTCCCGCCGGTCCTCGCGATCACGATGTTCGCGGCCGTGATGATCGTGGTGCTCAACGCCGCCGTCGACATCCTCTACGCCGCCCTCGACCCACGGATCCGCCGATGAGCGCTGCCGCCTCGGGCCCGTCGGGCCACGCGTCAGGGACCGCGTCCGCCGATCGCCCGTTGCTGTCGATCGCCGACCTCGCCGTCGATTTCGGGACCGTCGGCGGGCCGGTCCATGCGGTGCGGGAGGTGTCGCTCGACATCGCGCCCGGCGAGGTGGTCGCGCTGGTCGGCGAATCGGGGTCCGGCAAGTCGGTCACGGCCCTCACGCTCCTCGGCCTCACGCGCGGCCCGCGCACCACGGTCCGTGGCTCGGCCACGTTCGACGGGCTCGACCTCCTCGTCGCCGGCGATCGCGAACTCCGCGACATCCGCGGCAAGCGGATCGCGATGGTCTTCCAGGATCCGATGAGCTCGCTCAACCCCGTGCTGCGGGTCGGCGTGCAGATCGCCGAGCAGATCCGAGCACACGAGCCGGTGAGCAAGGGCGAGGCGCTGCGCCGGGCGATCGACGCCCTCCGTGAGGTCGGGATCCCCGAGCCGGCCGACCGCGCCAATCGTTTCCCACACGAGTTCTCGGGTGGCATGCGCCAGCGGGTGATGATCGCGATGGCCCTGTCGTGTCGGCCGGAGCTCCTCCTCGCCGACGAACCGACGACCGCCCTCGACGTGACCGTGCAGGCCCAGATCCTCGACCTGCTCATGCGGCTGCGCGACGAGCGCGGCATGGCCGTCCTGCTCGTGACCCACGACCTCGGCGTCGTCGCGGAGACCGCCGACCGCGTCGCGGTGATGTACGGCGGGCGGATCGTCGAAGAGGCCCCGGTCGAACCGTTCTTCGCCGACCCGCGACATCCGTACTCGTGGGGGCTGCTCGGCTCGATCCCGCCGATGGCGGGCGCCCGGCCCGAACGCCTGCCGACGATCGCGGGCACGCCGCCGTCGCCGTCGGCCCTCCCGGACGGCTGCGCCTTCCGCACGCGGTGCCCGCACGCTTTCGAGAACTGCGCGGCGCTGCCGCCGCTGGTCGACCACGACCCGGCCCACGCGGACCGCTGCTGGCTCCCGCTCGAACGCAAACAGGCCCTGCGCGACCTCGGCGACGGCCGGATCGGACTGGCCGCATGACGCGCGTCCTCACGATCGAGCACCTCGAGCAGCGGTTCGCGGTCCCCGGCGGTACGCTGCGCGCCGTCGACGACGTGACGCTGCACGTGGAGCGGGGCGAGACCCTCGGGCTCGTGGGCGAGTCCGGCTGCGGCAAGTCGACGCTCGCCCGGACCGCGATGCGCCTGCTCGATCCGAAGGCGGGCACGATCCACCTCGGCGACCGCGACATCACGCGCCGCTCGCAGCGCGCGCTCCGTGCGGACCGGCCGCGGATGCAGATGGTCTTCCAGGATCCGTTCGGATCGCTCAATCCTCGGCGCCGCATCGGTGCGGTGCTCGAGGAGGCGCTCGCCGTCGGGCGGGTTCCCGGGCCGGAACGAGCGGCGGCACGCGACGCCGCGCTCGAGCGCGTCGGCCTGGCGCCCGAGCTGGCGACTCGCCTCCCGCACGAACTCTCCGGCGGACAGCGCCAGCGTGTCGGTGTGGCGCGGGCCCTCGCGACGAACCCCGAGCTGCTCGTCGCCGATGAGCCGGTGAGCGCGCTCGACGTGTCCGTGCAGGCGCAGCTCGTGAACCTGCTCGGCGACCTCGGTCGCGACCTCGGGCTCGCGCAGCTCTTCGTGGCCCACGACCTGTCGGTCGTGCGGCAGATCGCCGACCGCATAGCCGTCATGTACCTCGGGCGGATCGTGGAGTCGGCGCCGACGACCGTCCTCTTCGACCGTGCGCGGCACCCGTACACGCGGGCGCTCCTCGCCGCGGTGCCGGTCCCGGACCCGACGCAGCGCGGGCGCACGCGCGAGCGTCTGCAGGGTGAGCCGCCGTCGCCGGTGGCTCCGCCCTCGGGGTGCAGCTTCCATCCGCGGTGCCCGCGCGCCTCCGACCGCTGCACCGTCGAGCAGCCGCCGCTCTGGCGCTACCCGGACGGCGGCCTGACGGCCTGCCACCACCCGGTCGGCGCGACGGCCGACGAGATCGCCGCCGGCGCCCGTGACGACGCGAGCCCGCGGGCGGCCTCCACCGAGGCTCCCTCGGCGGACGTCGCTTCAGCGGACTGACTCGCGCCGCGCCGCGCCGCCGGGCGGGAGCACCGCGCCCGGAGCGCCTCTGCGCCCTATCGTGGCGGCCATGGAGCACGAGCCGACCTGGTACGTGGTGAACGTCGCCGATGCGCCGACGGTGAGCCACCCGATCGCCGGGACGTGGACCCGCTTCGAGGATCCCCACCATCCGTTCCAGCAGGTCGGCGTGAACCTCCGCGTGCTCGGGCCCGGGCAGCCGAGCACGATGTACCACGCCGAGAACGCCGAGGAGACGTTCCTCGTCATCAGCGGGGAGTGCCTCGCGATCATCGGCGGGCAGGAGCGCGAGCTCGGACCGTGGGATCTCCTGCACGTGTCGCCCGGCGTCCCGCACACGTTCGTGGGCGCGGGGGAGGGGCCGTGCGCGATCCTCATGATCGGCGCGCGGCACCCTGAGCTCCGCAGCTTCTACCCGTACAGCCCGCTCGCCGCCGAGCACGGGGCCTCGGCGGCAGCCGACACCGAGGATCCCGCCGAGGCCTACGCCGAATGGCGCGATGCGGGGTTCATCGAGACCGAACTCGACTGGCCGCCGTCGACCGTCGACTGACGCCCACGGCCGAGCGGTCGGCCGTGTCTCACATCGAACGAGCGTCGACTCCGGCGGCGAGCGTGCGAGCGCCGAAAAACCGGAGTGTTGCGACGCCTCCGGGACGGTGGTGGGGTCAAAACCCCATACGGTGGCGCTCCGACGCTCAGGTCCACAGGATCAGACACGCCGGAAACAGGGCTGTCGTGTGCGCACGGGCGATCGCGCGTCACGCGTCGGGGCTACAGAACCAGCCGTGATGCACCGATTCATGAGACGTCGTGAGTTGTGTGAGCGTCCCCACAAAAAGCCTCCGGCGGGTGATCACCGCGCTGATCGTCGCCGTGGTCGCACTCGTCGGCACGCTCACGGTGGCTGCCCCTGCCCGGGCGAACGTCGACGTCACCGCGGCCTCGCCGACCGGGACGACCGACGCCGGCGCCTACTCGAACTACACGCTCAAGACGAACTTCGACGGGTCCGAGCAGCCCAAGTCGATCGACATCGACTTCCCGAAGGGGCAACTCGGCGCGCTCGCGAACGCGACGACCTGCGCGGACGCGACCTGGCAGGCCGACAACTGCCCGTCGTCCTCGCAGATCGGCTCGTTCAGCACCGACGTCAAGGCCGTCCTCGGGATCACGCTCACCGCGAGCGGCGGGGTCTACCGGCTCCCGACCGTCGGTACCGAGGTCGGACGGTTCGGCATCACCGCGGCCTCGGGCCTGTCCAAGACGCTCTACATCGTGGGCACGTTCCGCCTCCGCAACGACGGCTCGTACGGGCTGCATGCGTCCGTCCCGACGATCCCCAACCAGGCGACGGTGAAGATCTTCGGGATCGACACGGGCAACACGTCGATCACGATGCAGAACATGACCCTGAACATCCTGGGTCGACTCGGCGACGGCAGCAACAAGGGCTTCTTCTTCAACCCGTCCGAGTGCGTCGCCGCGAACACGACCGTGGCGATCACGAACTACGCGGGCGGGTCATCGAACGACACGCTCGGATACACCCCGACGAACTGCGGCGCCGCGCCGTTCTCCCCGTCGATGTCGTTCGGTCCGACGAACGCACCCGCGTCCTCGCCGGCGAAGTTCAACGTGACGGTGTCGCAGCCGTACAACGCCACCGATGCGAAGGTCGGGTCGCCGTTCCGGAACGTCACGGTCACGCTGCCGGCCGGCGTGCAGCTCACCGGCGCGACGAACACCGACAACGCCCTGAAGTCGTGCACCGACGCGCAGTTCAACTTCGCCTCGACGGTCCCGGACACCTGCCCGACGGGGTCGATCATCGGCAGCGTCGCCATGGACTCGCCGCTCGTCGGCGTCATCTCCGGCAACGTCTACCTCTCCGGTCCGGCGACGTCCGGGGCGGGGCCGAACGACATCGTCCGCGTGATGATCATGGCCCAGCAGGGCACCGCCAGCGATGCGCTGCGCGTGAAGCTGCTCGGCACGGTCTCGGTCGACCCGACCACCGGCCGGATGGTCACGACGCTGACGAACCTGCCGGCCCAGCCGGTGAAGAGCTTCAGCTTCACGTTCCGTGACGGCTCGGCGCCGGCGCTACGCGAGCCGCGTCTCTGCGGCACCTACCCCGGCAGTGCCGTGGCCGTCGGCTACGCGACGGGGACCGCGGCGAACCTGACCGCCAACTACGGCGTCTCCTCGGGCTGCCCCACGGCCGGCACCTTCCGCCCGACGATCGGCATGACCACGAGCCCCAGCACGGCGGGCTCCCCGACGACGGGCACCACGACCATCAACCTGCCGATCGGCGACGAGGCCTTCACGAGCGTGACGGCGTCGCTGCCGCCGGGCATGATCGCGAACATCGCGGGCGCCCCGCACTGCAGCGCGGCGCAGTTCGCCGCGAACACCTGCCCCGCGTCGACGCAGATCGGCACCGTCGCCGACGTCGCCGGGCAGGTCTCGCCCGGCGGGACCTTCAGCGGCAGCATCTACCTCGCAGACGCGCCCGACAGCTCGTCGATCGCGGGCCTCTACATCGACGTGCCGGTGATCGTCGGCCCGATCTCGATCGGGGACCTCCACATCACCTCGTCGCTGAAGCTCCGCACCGACTTCGGCGTCGACGTGGTCTCGAGCATCCCGGACACGATCCGCGGCCTGCAGCTCGACCAGCAGCAGCTCAAGCTCACCTTCAACGCCTCGAACTTCCTCGTGAACCCGCCGGTCTGCACCGGCAACACGATCAAGGGCGTGTTCGGTTCGGCCCAGGGCTCGAGCGCGACGAACTCGTCGGCGGTGACGATCAACGGCTGCGCGTCGACGGCCTTCGCCCCGACGCTCGCCTTCGCGGCGTCACCCGCCGCGGCCGGCGGGGCCTCCTCCTTCACGACCACCGTCACCCTGCCGCAGTCGACGGCGGCCACCCCGCAGTCGGCGGCGAAGAAGATCGCGGTCACCCTGCCGAGCGGCATGTCGCTGTCGCCGTCGGCGAACAGCGACGGCAGCCTCGCCGGCTGCTCCGATGCGCAGTTCACGATCAACGACTTCGCCGACCCGACCTGCCCGAGCGGCGCTGCGGTCGGGACGGTCAGCATCAGCACGCCGAGCGTCGGCGCGCTCACCGGGACCGCGTACCTCGGCACCGCGATCTCCGGGCACACCGCCCGCATCCTGCTCGACGCCAAGTCGACGACCTACGGCGCCCTGGCCCGCGTGAAGCTCGAGGGCGACCTCGACGTGAACCCGAGCACCGGCGACGTCACCGCGGTGTTCGACAACCTCCCGCCGGTCGCGTTCACGAGCTTCGCGCTCACGCTGCGCGGCGGCACGAACCCGGTGCTCTCGATGCCGCGCACCTGCGGCGTCGCGTCGGGGTCGTCGTCGATGACGGCGCAGACCGGCGGCACCGCGTCCCCCGCGGCCTCGATCAACGTGAACGTGAACTGCGCGGACGCCACGACGTTCGCGCCGACCTTCGCCACGTCGATCACCCCGACGAAGGCCGGGGCCAACACGACCATGACGACGACGATCGGCGTACCGGAACGCAACCGCACGCTGAGCAACCTCGCCCTGAACCTCCCGGCAGGCCTCCTCGCGAACATCAACGGCGCGACGCGCTGCACGATCGCCCAGGCGAACGCCTCGACCTGCCCGGCCGCGGCGAAGATCGGCTCGGTCACCGCGAAGGCCGGCCAGGGCACGGTGCCCGGCACGTTCACCGGCGCGCTCTACCTCACCGACGCCCCGGCAGCCGGTGACGTCGTCGGCATCGCGGTCGACCTGCCCGCGGTGGTCGGTCCGGTCGACCTCGGCCACGTCGTGACGATCGCCGACGTGAAGCTGCGTCCGGCCGACTACGGCATCGACGTGACGGCGGCGGTCCCGACGCAGCAGCAGGGCGTGCCGCTCTACCTGCGCTCCCTCAGCCTCACGATCGACAAGTCCGGGTTCCTCACGAACCCGGTCGTCTGCAGCACGGCGAAGATCAACGCCACGCTGTCGGGCACCGGCGGCAGCACGGCGTCGCTCAGCGACACGTACACGCCCACCGGCTGCGACCAGCTCGGCTTCGCCCCGACCGTGTCCTTCGCCGCCGCGCCGTCGAAGGCGGCGGGCGCCAGCGCCTTCACGACCACGATCTCCGCTCCGGCCTCGGCGCCCGGTTCCGAGCAGGCGGCGCTGAAGAAGGCCGTCGTCGACCTGCCGACCGGCGTCTCGCTGTCGTCGTCGATCAACGCCGCCGGCGACCTCGTCGGCTGCACCGCCGCGCAGTTCTCCCTCAGCGATTTCAGCGACCCGACCTGCGGCGCCGGAAGCGCGATCGGCACGGCGACCCTCGCGGTGCCGCAGATCGGCTCGCTCACCGGCAACGTCTACCTCGCGCAGACCATCCCGAGCGGTGCGATCGCTGGCCTTTTCCTCGACGCGAAGTCGACGGCGTTCAACGGCGTGCGGGTGAAGCTCTCCGGCCGGATCGACGTCGACGCCACGACCGGCAAGACCACTGCCACCTTCGACAACGCGCCCGCGGTGCCGTTCACCTCCTTCGCCCTCGCGCTGCGCGGCGGCACGAACCCGGCCGTGTCGGTGCCGCGCGCCTGCGGCACGCCGACCGGGACGGCAACGCTCACGCCGCAGGCCGGCACGGCGGTCTCGCGCACCGGCACGCTCACGATCGACCAGGGCTGCGGCGGCGACACCGCCTTTGCGCCGACCGGCTCGGTGGCGCTCTCGTCGCTGAACGCCGGCGCGGACACCTCGTTGACGACCACCGTGAACGTCCCGACCGGCGGCCGTGAACTCGCGAAGCTCGCCGTGTCGCTGCCGCCGGGCCTCCTCGCGAAGATCCAGGGACTCTCGCGCTGCACCGTCGCGAGCGCCACCGCGGGCACCTGCGCCGCGGGCACCGCGATCGGCACGATCAACGCCGTCGCGGGCCAGGGCACAGCCGGCGGCACGTTCACCGGCACCGCCTACCTCGTCGATGCCCCGGATCCGAGCGACATCGTCGGCATCGGCCTCTCGATCCCCGTCGTCGTCGGCCCGGTCGACCTCGGCAAGGTCAACGTCGTCGCCGACGTGAAGCTGCGCTCGGACTACGGCATCGACATCACCGCGACGGTGCCGACGCAGATCAAGGGCATCCCGATGTACCTGCAGCAGCTGAAGATCGCGATCACGAAGAGCGGGTTCCTCTTCAACCCGAGCACGTGCGGCGCGAAGACCTCGACGCTGAGCTTCACGTCGGCGTCGTACAGCGGCGCCACGAGCACCGCGAGCGCCACGAGCTCCTCGACCATCGCGAATTGCAACGCGCTCGCGTTCACCCCCACGCTCGGCTTCACCGCGTCGCCCGCACAGGCCGGCGGCGCCTCGTCCTTCACGACGGCGATCACGCTGCCCACGTCCTCCGCGCAGTCGGCGCTGAAGAGCGCGACGGTCACGCTGCCCAGCGG
>JAVHXX010000209.1 GCA_031119595.1 Patulibacter sp.
ATCGTCCTCGGCACGCTCGGCACCCCGGACCTCCTCCCGCCCGTCGTCGGGTTCTCGAACGGGCCCGAGCTTGCGTCGTGGCGGCTGCGCAGCACGATCGAGGCGGCGATCCGCGCCGAGCGCACCGTCGGCGACCGCCGGGCGGGCGCCGCCGCGCAGCTCGTGCGCCTCGCGGCCCCGGTCACCACCGGCGGCCAGGGCCCACTGCTGCGTGCGGGGCTCCCGGCGATCCTCTTCTCGACGACCGGCGACCGCGTCGCCCCGGCCGAACTCCGACCCACCGAGGAGCGTCTCGATGCGGACGGCCGCGCGGTGCTCACGTCGATCATCGCGATCGACAACGCCGGCCCCGTCGACCTGAAGCCCGAGCAGAACCTCGCCGCCGCCGACGGCATCATCCCCGGCTGGGCGCTGCGGGTGATCGTGCTCGCGCTGCTGATCCCGCCGGCGCTGCTCATCGTCGACGGTCTGGCCCGCGCGAACCGGGAGCGGCAGAAGGTCGGGCGGTGGGTCGTGTGGACCCTCCTCCTCGCGGTGCCGCAGCTGCTCGGCATCGGCGCCGTCGCCCTCGCCGACGCCGTCGGCTGGACGAACCTCCCGGACGGTCCGATCGATCCTGCGGTGTGGGACGGCGACATCACGCCGCTGGCGATCTTCGTCGCGGTCTGCGTGGTCGGGCACCTCGCGCTGCGACCGCTCGTCCTGTTCCTGCTCGGTCTCCGAGGTCAGAAGTCGGCGGCGCCGGGCGCGCCGCTCGGGTTCGCGCTCGTGCTCGAGATCACCGCGCTCGCCACGTGGGCGATCAACCCCGCCGCGGCGGCGATGATGGTGCCGGCGGTGCTGCTGTGGCCGGTCGTCCTCGATGCGGGCATGCGACCGCCGAAGGTGTGGGCGTTCCTCGGCGTCCTCGTGGGCCTCGCGCCGCTCGGGCTGCTCCTCGCCAACCTCCTCACCCGCTACCCGCTCGGCGACGTGTCGAGCTCGGCGAGCTGGTTCGTCGCGCTGCTGTCCGGCGGTGACGTGGGCCTCTTCCCGCAGCTGTGGTTCAGCGTCCTCGGCGGCTGCTCGATCGCCGCCGTCCTCATCTCCCGCCACGGCCGCTTCACGCTCCCCGGCGACGTCGTCCCGGACGAGGGCCCGTCGGTCCGCGGCCCCGCCGGATATGCCGGCCCGGGGTCGCTGGGCGGCACGAGCTCCGCGCTCGACCGCGGGTAGCCGCGCGCTCGCGGGCGCCACGTTCGGCGTCCACCGGAAAACCGTCCGAGCCGAGGCCTCGTTTTCCGACCCCCGGGCTCTGACCGTTTCCCGGGTGATCGGCGCGGATCATCCGTACACTGGCCCGATGCTCCGGCGCTTCCTGCGGTCGCTCGGTACCGCGCTGCTGATCGCGGGCGTCGCGCTCGTGGCCGATGCCGGCCTCACCGTCGTCTGGCAGGAGCCGATCTCGGCGGTCTACGCGCACTTCGAGCAGGGCTCGATCAACAAGGAGCTCCGGGCCCTCGACGACGCCGGTCCGGGTGCGGCCGAGGCCCGGGCCCTCGCGATCCTCAAGGACCGCGACCAGAAGCTCGCGTACCTCGCGCGGTCGATCCGCCGGCGGGTCGGCCACGACGAGCCGATCGCGAAGATCACGATCCCGAAGCTCGGCCTCGACAAGACCGTCGTCAACGGCACCGACACCGCGGGCCTGCGCAAGGGCCCCGGCCTGATCGAGTCGACCGACCTCCCGGGCCTCGGCGGGACCACGGCGATCGCCGGCCACCGCACCACCTACGGCGCACCGTTCCACTCGATCGACAAGCTCAGGCACGGCGACACGATCTACGTGACCACGCCCTACGGCCGGTTCGACTACCACGTCGACCACACGCGGATCGTGAAGCCGACGGACGTGTGGGTGCTGCAGCGCGTCGGCCGCGAACAGCTCGTGATGTCCGCGTGCAACCCGCTCTACTCGGCGTCGCAGCGCATCATCGTGTTCTCCGAACTCGTCGGGTACACGCCGCCGAAGACCGGCCCCTGGGCCAAGCTCCTCGCCTCGCCCGGCGGGCTCTCGGCCACGCCCAAGGGGTAGCGCCGCCCGCGGCGCGCTCAGCCGCGGTGGTCGTGGCCCGTGCGCCCCGTGGGATCGTCCGGGAGGCCGGACACCTCGCCGGCCGGGCCGCCTGCCACCGTGCCGATCCACGCGACGACCCCCGCGGCCTCCGCGGCTGCCCGGGCCGCCTGCGGCACGGTGACCAGCAGCACGAAGTCCTCACCGGCCGACTGCGCGAACAGGAGCGGTTCGAGCCCGAGCTGCAGTGCGGCCGCGTCGACCCCGCGCGCGAGCGGCACGCGGTCGGCCTCGACCCGCAGCGCCACGCCGCTCGCCCGCGCGACATGGCAGGCGTCGGCGAGGAGCCCGTCCGAGAGGTCAATGGCCGCCGTGGCCCCGGCGACCCGCAGCGCCGCGCCGGCCTGCAGGTGCGGCACGGGCCGCAGGTAGCGGTCCGTGAGCGCCGCGGCGTCGGCGGAGGGAAGGGCGGCCGGGTCGACGTCGCCGAGGAAGAGCGCGAGCCCGGCGCCGCCTGCACCGACCGGGCCCGTGAGGCCGACGAGGTCGCCCGGCTTCGCGCCCGCGCGCGTGAGCGGGGCCTCGCCCTCGGCGAGCCACCCGACGACCGTCGTCGAGATCACGACGGCCGGGCCGCTCGTGACGTCACCGCCGATCACGCTCACCCCGTACGCCCGGGCCGCCGCGGCCATCCCGTCCGAGATCGCGAGCACGCGCTCGTCGCCGAGCGACGGCGGCAAGGTCACCGCGACGTACGCCTCGACAGGACCCGGCCCGACCCCGCACGCGGCGAGATCCGACACCGCGGTGGTCAGCGCGCGCCACCCGAAGGCCTCGGCCGTCGACCGTGGGTCGCCGAGCTCGAGGCGGGCGTGGACGCCGTCGACGGTGGTGTCGACCGACACGACGCTGAGCGCTCCGCCGGCCCGGACCACGGCGGCGTCGTCCCCGCTCCCGACCACCACACCCGCATGCGGCGCGGGCAACCGGTCGCGGAACGCGTCGATCAGGGCGAACTCTCCGCGGCGCGTCATCGCCACCGACCGTACCGAGCCCGCCCGGCCGCGCGGGCCCGGATCGGCGGCGTCCACCCGCCGCGCCCCGTGGCACGCTGAGCGCGGGGGCCCGGGAACGACCGAGGCCGAGGCCCCGTCAGGAGCCCCGGCCTCGGGAGAAACTCGGGTGTGGTGCGGGCCGCGGAGCCCGGCGGTCTACCGGTGGCGGTAGACGATGCGTGCGCGGTCGAGGTCGTACGGCGAGAGCTCCACCCGGACGCGGTCGCCCGGGAGGATGCGGATGCGGAAACGGCGCATCTTGCCGGCGACGTGACCGAGGACCACGTGGTCGTTGTCGAGCTTCACCTTGAACATTGCGTTCGGGAGGGCTTCGACGACTTCGCCCTCGAACTCGACTTTTTCTTCTTTGGCCATGCGGCTAGGCACGGTAGCACCGTCCGGTCCGCGGAGCGGGGGTCGCTGCCCGGCGGCCTAGGTGTCGGGGCCGAGGTGGGTGGTGCCGCCACCCGTCCCGGTCCCACCCGTGCCCGTGCCGCCGGTGCCAGCGGTGCCGGTCCCCGTGCCGGTGTTCCCGGTTCCGGTGCCGGTCCCCGTGCCGCCACCACCGGTGCCGCCCGTCCCACCGGTGGTGGTGCCACCGCCGCCGGTCGTGCCGCCCGTGCTGGGCTTCTTCGTGGTGGTGTCGAGCTTCTTCTTCGGGATGCCGACCGTGTCCGGGGTGGTGGCGTCCGGATCGACGTCGCCGGTGTCGTCACCGGTGCCCTTGCCGCCGGACTTCGCGTAGCGGCCCTCGAACTTCGAGGCGGTGTTGGGCTCGGTGATCTTCGGGAACGAGCCGCAGTCCTCGCCCTTGAGGACTTCCTTCATGTAGTTGCCCCAGATGAGCGCGGGGAACGTGCCACCGGCCACGGCGGAGCCGTGGTACTGGGAGGTCATCTCGACCGAACGCGGAGGCGGGTAGCCGACCCAGATGGCGGTCGCATGATGCGGGGTGAACCCGGCGAACCAGGCGGCGCGGAAGTTGTCGGTGGTGCCGGTCTTGCCGGCGGTCGGGCACTGGGTCTGCGCGAGCGTGCCGGTGCCGCCCTGCACGTTCTGGGTGAGGATCTTCGTGACCTCCCCGGTGACGCCGTTCTTGAACGTCTTCGCGCGCTTGGGATGGCTGAGGTCGTCCGTGTGGCCGTTCGGGTACTCGTTGCTCTTCGGGAACACGACCTTCTTGATCACCGTGAGGTCGTTGCGGTAGCCGCCGTTCTCGATGGTCGAGTAGGCGCGCGCCATCTCGAGCGGGGTGACGCCGTACTTGAGGCCGCCGAGCGATTCGGCGGGGAGGCCGTACAGCGGTGAGGTGATGCCCATGTCGACGGCGGCCTTCTTCACGAGGTCCGGGCCGATGTCGAGCGTGAGCTGCATGTACACGGTGTTGTCCGAGGTGAGCGTGCCGCGGACGAGGTTCATCGATCCGCCGTACGTGCCGCCGTAGGTGTGGACGTTGATGTCGCCCCACGGCGTGCCCTT
Source organism: Patulibacter sp. (assembly GCA_031119595.1). GTDB lineage: Bacteria > Actinomycetota > Thermoleophilia > Solirubrobacterales > Solirubrobacteraceae > JAGIBJ01. Next base: position 4,588 of record JAVHXX010000209.1, read on the forward strand.
GATGTCGAGCGGCTTGGACACGTAGTAGGTCGACTCCGGCACGACCCCGCGACGCACCGCGGCCATGAGCGCCATCGTCTTGAAGGTCGACCCGGGCTGTTGGCGGTTGGCGGTCGCCAGGTTGAACTGGTTCTGGTAGAAGGGCACCGTCTGCGCCATCGCCTGGATCTGCCCGTTGGCCGGGTCGACGGTCACGAGGGCCGCCGACGGCGCATCGGCGAAGTTGAGCTGGGCGGCCATCGCCGCGCGCGCCGCCCGCTGCTTCTTCAGGTCGATCGTGGTGTAGATCTTCAGGCCGCCGTGGGCGACGGCTGCGCTGCCGTACTTCGCGACGAGCTGCGCCTTCACGTACGCGAACACGAACGGCTCCGTGCGCGTGGAGAAGTAGTTGCTCGGGTGCACGCCGACGGGCTGCGAGATCGTCGCCCGGAGCGCGCCCTGCGAGATCAGGCCCTGCGCCGCCATGCGGTGGAGGACGTCGTTGCGGCGGGTGACCGCGGCCTTCGGGTGGATGAGCGGGTTGTACTCGGTGGGCGCCTGCGGCAGACCGGCGATGAGGGCTGCCTGGGCGAGCGTGAGGTCCCGGGCGGGCTTGTTGAAGTACGCGCGCGCCGCAGCCTGCACGCCGATGATCTCCTGGCCGCCGGCCGTGCCGTACGGCACGTTGTTGAGGTACTTGTCGAGGATCCACTTCTTGCCGGCCGGGCCCGGGTGGACGTCCTCGAGCTCCTGCGCCAGGCGCGCCTCGCGGATCTTGCGCTTCAGGTTGCGCTGGTCGCCGGCGTAGAGCGCGCGGACGAGCTGCATCGTGATGGTCGACCCGCCCTGGACGGTCTCGCCGGTGGTGAAGTTCTTCACCGCGGCGCGGATCACGCCCTCGTAGTCGACGCCCTTGTGGTCGTAGAAGCGGCGGTCCTCGACGGCGACCGTGGCCTGGCGGAGGGTGTCCGGGATGAGGTCCGAGGCGATCGGCTTGCGGACCACGCGCGACTGCAGGAAGCCGAGGCTGGTGCCGTCGGCGGCGAAGATCTGTGAGGACTGCCCGAGCTGGCGCGGCTTGAGGTCCTTGAGCTGTGGGCCGGAGTCCGCGACGTACACGACCCAGCCGACCACGCCGCCGGCCGCGGCGATGCCGAGCACCATCAGCCCGGCGAACAGGCCGAGCAGGAGCTTTCCTGGTCCGCGCCGACGCGATCGGTGGCGGATGCGGGTGCGGCGCGTGTTCATGGAAGGGCGCGCGGCAGCGATGGGCGGCCGCGCAGGTGCGGGATTCTAGAGGTGACCCGCTGCTTCCTGCCCCGGTGCCGAAGACGCGAGCAGGCCAGCTTCCCGCAGCGCCTCCACGAGCGACAGCCGCAGGCGCGCCTCGGCGGCGACGCGATCGCCCGGTGCGCAGCGCTCGCCGCGGATCGCGACGCGGTTCCAGCCGTCCGTCTCGACCGCCACGAGCCGCGCGGTCTCGACGCCCGGGAGGTCGAGGGCGACGTCGATCGCGGCGCCGACCCGCGCGCCGAGCGGCAGCAGCACGCTCGCCTCGGGGATCATCCCCTTGCCCGCGATCGTCTGGTTGTAGACGACGCTCTGGGCCATGAGCTCGTTCGGGATGCGGATCGAGGTGCCGTAGATCGTGCGCAGCACGGTCGCCGAGAGGGTGACGTCCTCGACGGTGCCCTCGTGCTCGCCGACCTTCACGGTGTCGCCGACGCGCACGGGCTGCGTGATGGTCAGGACCACGCCCGCGAGGGCGTTCGCGAGCGTGGCGCGGGCCGCGAACCCGGCGACGAGGGCGGTGATCGCGGACCCGGCCAGGAGGGTGTTCGCGATGCCGGAGAGCACGCCGAGCTGGGCGGCGGCGATCGCGCAGCCGAGCAGCACGACGAGGGTCATGCCCATCCGCTGGACCAGCCGGACGCGCGTGCGCACGCCCGGGTCGACGGCGAGCGACACGGTCCGCTGGCGCAGCGCCCACCGCACCGCGAGCACCAGCGCGATCGTGAGGATGATGGTGAGCGCCGCGCTGATCCACTGGCCGACGTCGATCGCGACGTGGTCCTTCTCGGCGGCGATCGTGAGTGCTGCTGCAAACTGCGTCACGTGCGGTTCCAACCTAGCCCACCGTCCGTGCGTCCCACGGCGGTCCTGTGCGACGCGATGGGCACGCTCGTGCGGTTCGACCGCCCCGTCGAACGCATGCGCGGATCGCTCGCCGCACGCGGCATCGTGATCACGCACGACGAGGCCGTGGCCGCGCTCACCGCCGAGGTGCGGCTCTACCGCGACGAGCACCTGACGGCCGTCGACCTGCCGAGCATCGAGGCGCTTCGCCGCCGCTGCGCCGACGCCCTCCGCCTCACCCTGCCCAAGCAGCTCGACCACGAACGCGCCTACTCGGTGCTCGCCGGTCTCATCAGGTTCGAGGTGCTGCCGACCTCCCGCGAATCCCTCACGCGCCTGCGCCGGGCCGGCATCTCGATCGCGGTCGTCAGCAACTGGGACGCGTCGCTGCGCGGCACGATGCTCGCGGTCGGGCTCGCCGGACACGTCGACGCGGTCGTGAGCTCCGCCGAGGTCGGGCGGGCCAAGCCCGACCCCGCGCTCCTCGCGCGCGGCCTCGAGCTCCTCGGGGGCGTGGATCCCTCGCAGGCGGTGATGGTCGGCGACCACGCGGTCGACCATGCGGCGGCCGCCGCGCTCGGGATGCCGAGCCTGCTCGTGGAACCCGGCAGTGGGATCGCGGCCGCGGTTGATGCGATCCTGGACCTCCCCGCATGACGCACTCCTCCGATCCTCCGCACCGGTCCGTCGCGCCGCTGCGCGTCGTCGAGGATCCGCGCACGCCGGGCCAGGGCGACGCGATCCGCGCGACCGTCGGCGTGGTCGCCGCGTACGGCGCGGGCCTGCTCCTGGCCGCACTCGTGGCGCTGCTCACCGCTCCGGACGGCGGCGAGGTGCGGTCGGCGGGGTCGACCCGCGCCCAGCTCGCCGTGCAGGCCGTGATCTTCGGGGCGCTCGCGTTCCTGCTCGTCGAGGGGCTCCGGCTCGCGCGGCGGCCGCGATCGCACGACCCGCTCGCGAACCCGGCGCCCGAGCGCACGCCGCGCCGCCCGGTGCCGGTGGTGTTCGCGGTCGGGG
>JAVHXX010000210.1 GCA_031119595.1 Patulibacter sp.
CTACGTGCCGTGGCTGACCGACCGCAAGTGGGCCCACATCCGCCTCGAGGGCAAGTCCTTCGGCGACGTGCCGCTCGTGATGGAGACGAAGCTCGAGGTCTGGGACTCCCCGAACTCGGCCGGCGTCATCATCGACGCGGTCCGCTGCTGCAAGCTCGCCCTCAACCACGGTCTTTCGGGTCAGATCGATGGTCCGTCGTCGTACTTCATGAAGTCGCCGAAGAACCAGCAGCCCGACGAGATCTGCCGTCAGAACACGGAAGAGTTCATCGCGACCCACGCGTACACGCCGGCCCCGACGGCCGCCGCGTAGGTCCTCGTCGATCACCGCCGCGCCCGATACGGTGCGGCGGTGACCATCGTCGTCGGCATCGAACCCGGCCAGCGCAACACCGCGGCGCTGTCCCTCGCCGGCACGCTCGCGGCGATGCTCCGGGAGCCGGTCGTCGCGGTGTCGGTGATCCAGTTCCCCGACGACATGCCCTCGCCCCTGCGCGTCGGCATGGAGGACTCCGAGCTCCTCGCCCTGATCGCCACCGGCGCGATCGCGCAGGCGCGGGCGATGCTCGGCGACGCCCTCGTCGATGCGGTCGCGATCCGGCACCGCTCGGTGCGATCGGGCCTGCTCGAGGCGGTCGCGGAGCGGAGAGGCAGCCACCTCGTGCTGGGCAGCAACCACGACGACGGCACGGGGCGTGTGCTCATCGGCCCTGCCGCCGACGCGCTCCTGCATGCGAGCACCGTGCCGGTGCATCTCGCGCCGCCGGCGTTCCGCCGCAGCCAGGGCGAGCGGCCCGTCCACCGACTCACCGTCGGGTTCGGTCCGGGGGACGGCAGCGGGATCGCGTTGCGCGTCGCCGCCGGACTCGCCGACCAGGCCGACGCGACCGTTCGCACAGCCACCTTCTACGTGCGCCCACCGAAGCTGGGGCCGTGGGCCGGTGGTGGTGGCGGGCTCTCGTACGAGGCGCAGCTCGCGGCCCAGTGGAGGGAGCAGATGGAGGCGACCGTGAAGAAGGCCGTCGACACGCTCGGCGACGAGCTCGGCGAGCGGCGCTGGATCCACACCGACTTCGGGCAGGGCAGCGTGTGGCCCGAGGCGATCGACTCGATCCCGTGGGAGCCCGACGAGATCCTCGTGCTCGGGTCGCGTCCGCGGGGCGGCGTGCGGGGCGTGTTCCTCGGCTCGAACGCCGCCGAGATCGTGCGCAGCTCCGTCGTGCCGGTGATGGTCCTGCCCGGCTGAGCCGGGCGCGGTTCCGACGGCCTCGCGTGGGAGCCTGGTGCGTCCCCTGACCGGCGATGTGTCGAACTTGACATATGGTCGACGGTCCGATCCGTTACAACACTGTTATGGCCGACGCCACCACCTACCCACACCTCTTCGAGCCGCTCGACCTCGGCTTCACCACGCTGCGCAACCGGGTCTTCATGGGGTCGATGCACACCGGCCTCGAGGACAAGACCGGGGACATCCCGCGGCTCGCGGCGTTCTTCGAGGAGCGGTCGAAGGGTGGCGTGGCGCTCAGCATCACCGGCGGGTACGCCCCGAACCGTGAGGGGTGGCTGTCGCCGTTCGGCTCGCGGATGGCGACGAAGTCGCTCGCGAGCAAGCACCGCGTGATCACCGACGCCGTCCACCAGCACGGCGGCAAGATCGCGCTGCAGATCCTCCACGCCGGGCGATACGGCTACAACCCGTTCAACGTGTCGGCGTCGGCGACGAAGGCACCGATCAACCCCTTCAAGGCGCGCGCGCTCTCGGGCAAACAGGTCGACCGCACCATCGACGACTACGCGAAGTCGGCGGTGCTGGCCCGCGAGGCCGGCTACGACGGCATCGAGATCATGGGCTCGGAGGGGTACTTCATCAACCAGTTCCTCTCGGCCGCGACGAACCACCGCACCGACCAGTGGGGCGGGTCCGCGGCGAACCGCATGCGGCTGCCGATCGAGATCGTGCTGCGCGCGCGTGAGGCGGTCGGCCCGGACTTCATCATCGTGTACCGCCTGTCGATGCTCGACCTCGTGCCCGGCGGGCAGCGCTGGGACGAGACGGTCGAGCTGGCGCAGGCGATCGAGGCCGCCGGCGCGACGATCATCAACACCGGGATCGGCTGGCACGAGGCGCGCGTGCCGACGATCGTGACGTCCGTGCCGCGGGCGGCGTTCACGTGGGTCACGGGCAAACTGAAGCCGCACGTCGGGATCCCGCTCGTCGCGTCGAACCGGATCAACATGCCGGACGTCGCCGAGGCGGTGCTCGCCCGCGGCGACGCCGACCTCATCTCGATGGCGCGGCCGCTGCTCGCCGACGCCGACTGGGCCGTGAAGGCCGAGGAGGGCCGGGCCGACGAGATCAACACGTGCATCGCGTGCAACCAGGCCTGCCTCGACAACATCTTCGAGCGCAAGCACGTGTCATGCCTGGTGAATCCGCGCGCCGGCCACGAGACGCTCCTGAACTACCTCCCCACGGACGCCCCGAAGAAGATCGCGGTCGTCGGGGCCGGGCCGGCGGGCCTTGCGGCGTCGACGGTGCTCGCGCAGCGCGGCCACACCGTCGAGCTGATCGACGCCGATCCGGTGATCGGCGGCCAGTTCAACCTCGCCCGGCGGATTCCCGGCAAGGAGGAGTTCGACGAGACGATCCGGTACTTCGGGCGGCAGCTCGAGCTCACGGGGGTCACCCAGCGGCTCGGGACACTGGTCAGCGCGGACGAGCTCGTGGCGGCGGGCCACGACGAGGTGGTCCTCGCGACCGGCGTGGTGCCACGGGTGCCGCAGATCTCGGGCATCGACCATCCCAAGGTCGTGGGCTACGCCGACGTGATCACCGGAGCGGTGACGCTCGGCGAGCGCGTCGCGGTGATCGGTGCCGGCGGGATCGGCTTCGACGTGAGCGAGTTCCTCACGCACGAGGGTGTCTCGCCGACGCTCGACCTCGAGGCGTGGCAGAAGGAGTGGGGCGTCACCGATCCCGAGCTCGCCGACGGTGGCCTCGCGAAGGGTGAGCACGCGCCGTCGCCGCGGAAGGTGTTCCTCGTGCAGCGCAAGACGACGAAGGTCGGCGCCGGGCTCGGGAAGACGAGCGGCTGGGTGCACCGCGCGGCGCTGCAGCACAAGAAGGTCGAGATGATCGCCGGGGCGTCGTACACCCGCATCGACGACGCCGGACTCCATCTCGAGGTCGACGGTGTGGCCCGGGTGCTCGAGGTCGACCACGTGGTGGTGTGTGCCGGGCAGGAGCCGCGGCGCGAGCTCCACGACGCGCTCGTCGCAGCAGGCGTGAAGACGCACCTGGTCGGTGGCGCCGATGTCGCGGCCGAGCTCGACGCGAAGCGGGCGATCGCCCAGGCGAGCGAGTTGGCGGCGGCGCTGTAGGGGTGCGCTGACGGGACGCCCGGCCTCGTGGGATACCAGGGGTTCTCGGTTGCGGTGCGGTGTCGCTTGGAGTCCGGCGCTGCCGGGATCTAGGCTGCGCAGACCCATGCGCACCCAAGCCCTCACGACGTCCGTCCTCTCCGTCGCTGCGTTCGCGGCACTCCTCGCCGCGACGGCGCCCGGGGCGTCGGCGGCATCCACGTGCAAGAAGCACTCGACCGAGTTCGCGCGCAAGGGGGGCGGCACGTTGTGGCTCAGCCCGGACAAGAGACTGCTCTACGGGTGTGCCCCGCGGTACGAGGAGAAGGCGGTCGACATCAAGCTCGGGCCGTGGAGCCCCAAGAGCAGGTACGCGTTCGACGGCGCCAGCGCGGTGTGGACCGTCCGCAGCGGGAGCAGCGACCGGGTGTGGGCTGCCGATGCGACGGAGACGTCGTCGCCGGCGTGGCTCAAGGGCGTGACCCCGGTCGTCGGGCCGGGGAGCAAGACCGACGCCGCCGTCCAGGGGCTCGCCATCACCGGCGCCGCGGCCGCGTGGGTCACCACGAAGAGCACCGTCACGCTGGCCGTCGACAACCCGGACGACATCGAGCCCACGCTGATCGGCGCCGGCACGCCGGGCGCGACCGCGACCCCCGCGACCTCACCCACCAGCGGCCTGCCGCAGGGCCTGGTCGCCGATCCACCCAAGGCGAAGGGCACGGGCGTGCTCGTCGGCCGCTGGGAATCGGTCGACGCCGCGACCCTCGCCAAGACGCTGAAGGTCTCCCTGGGCGGCGGCGGCGACGGCGACGACTGCGGCGGCGTGAACGAATGGAAGGCGACCGTCACGCCCGTCGCCGGTGCCGCGCCCGTCGGGATCGATTGGTACTCGCGCTACTCGAGCGTCAGCGGTCCGTGCGCGTGACGCCGCGCCGGGCCCGGCCCGCCGCGGCTCGGGTCGCCGCCTCGGCTACTTGAGACTGCGCGCGATCGCGCGGCCCGGCCCCTCGGTCCAGAAACTCGTCCGGAGCTTGGCTCCGGCCTTGCTCAGCTCCAGATGCACGTGGTTCTTGTGGGCGGTGGTGTCGTCGACGTGCGGGTCGAGCTTGCCGTGCTTGTCGAGGCAGGCCGAGTACTTCTGCAGTCCCTCGCCGCCCCACCAGGCCTGGCAGTTGAAGATCAGGCCCTGGACGCCGAGCCGGCGCGCGAGGGCGTGCGGTTCGCCGTTCGCGTCGGGCGCCAGGAGGAGCTTGATGAGGCCCTCGGCCTCGGCACGGTCGGCGGCGTCGTGGACATCGAGATGCCAGTCGACGGCACGGCCCTCGGCGTGAAGCGACGCCGAATGCGGGCCCCAGATCTCGCAGCGGTTGATGCCCCAGTTCACGCCGCGCGGCGTCACCTTCGGCAGCCACCTCACGAGCGCGAGCGCACCCTTCGTGGGGTTCTTCACGCAGTGCGTGGCCGGGTCGTACGTCTGGTCGTCGATCGGCACATCGAGCATCGAGTCGGCCGGATTGTCGGCGACCGCCTGGAACGGCTCGCCGAGCGGCAGGCGCGCGTAGCCGGCCCCGGCGACGACGCCGCACCCGGCGGCGACGATCGTGAAGGCGAGGGCCGCCGTGCGGGCGCGACGGCGGAAGCGGGAAACGACGGAGCGGGTCATCGCATCCCTGATCGGCGATGTCATGACCGCCGCCGCGCCGTCTCGCGGCCGGCTGGACCAGCGTCGGATCCCCCGCAACTCCGGGCAATTCCGTGGGTTGCGATGCGCTGGAACACGGTGCAAAACGCGCCTTCGGGCCGGTGGCGCTCCCGCGTCCGTGTTCCTTGACCGGCGCGGCCCATTCGGCACATGAGCGCCGAGCGGTCTCAGCGATCGCTCAGCTGAGCCTCGGCGTGCTCCGAGGTGCGGAGCGCAGAGTGCTCTCCATGAAGTTCGACCGCACCTTCCTCCTCCGCCACGCCGACGCCGCCGGCGTCGCCGCGATCGACCGCGCCGAGCACGCGGCCACGTCGCTCATCGACGAGCCGACCCGCGAGATGCCGCGCATCGTCGACTTCGGGGCGGGTCGCGGCAACGCCGGCCCGGTCCGGATCAGCGTGCGCGCCGTCGAGCGCGGCGACCACGCCGCGGCCCTGCACCACGCCGCGCGCCTGCGCGGCTGACCTGCACGCCGCCGGCGCGGGAGCCCGGTCTCGACCGTGCCCGGCGCGGGGCGTCTCGCGCGCCCCGTAGACTCAGCCCCCGTGACCGACACTGGCTCGCTCCTGATCGCCCAGATCTCGCCGAGACCGATCGACGACCACCACGAGGCCACCCGCCACGCCCTGCTCCTCGCGCACGGCCTCGCGGACCGCGGCCATCGCGTGATCCTGGTCGCGCCGTCGCGTGACCGCGCGGCGATCCGGACGGTGCGCAGCACCCTCGCCACCGACCCGCAGTCGCTCGTGCCCGCGCCGGGCGGCCCGCCGACGGTGCTCGCGATCGGCGAGGCGATGGCGCCGGTGCGCGCCGGCCGCCGCGAAGGCGTGGTCCCGGTCGACGTGGCCCGCGCCCTCGAGGAACTCTTCGAGGCGATCCAGTTCGACCTCTGCCACCTCCACGACCCGCTCCCGCCGTCGGTCACCGCCACCGCGCTCAAGGCGTCGGGCGCGCTCAACGTCGCCACGTTCCACGCGTCGCCGCAGCGGCTGCTCTCGACCCCGATCACGAAGCGCACGCGCGAGCAGCGCTTCGGCCGCCTCGACGCGCGCCTCGCCACGTCGCTGTGCGTCGCGCACGAGGTCGAGTCGCTGCTCGGAGGCACGGTCACGCCGATCGCGCCGGGCGTCGCGAAGATCGCCGGCATCGACCAGCTCGGCGGCGCCGTCGACCCGGCCCCGCCGCACCCCGCCGCCTCCGCCGACGGCACCGCGCCGCTGCGCGTCGCCTACATCGAGCAGGAGGAGCGCGCCGCCCTGCGCACCGTGCTGCGCGCCCTGCGCGAACTCCCCGCCGACCTCCCCTGGGAAGCGCGCGTCATGAGCACCCGCGGCCCGTCCGCGACGGCGCCGCTGCCGCCCGAACTCGCGCGCCAGGTCACATTCCTGCCCGCCGGCGACGACGCCGCCGAACAGGACCTCCTCGGCTGGTCCGACGTCGCCGTGTTCGCGTCCGACGGCGCCGAACCCGAGCCCGTCGGCGTGGTCCGCGCGATCGCCGCCGGCTCCGTCCCGATCGCCACCCGGCTCGCCGCACACCTCGAGGTCATCGGCCAGGACGACCGCGGCCTGCGCATCGACGTGCGCAGCCCCGCGTCGATCGCCTCGTCGATCGAGAAGCTCGCCCGCGACCGGTCGCTGCTCGGCCGCCTCCGCGACGCCGGCGGCACGCTCCGGTCCGCGCAGCGCCCCGCGCGCGTCGTCGACGCCGTCGAAGACGCCTACCGCGCGCTCCTCGCCCGCCGCCGCGACCCCGGGGTCGCCCCGGCGATGCGCCGCCGCCTCGCCGACCGGCCACTCATCGACGTCGACCTCCACATGCACACGGACGTCTCGCACGACTGCGCCACGCCCGTCGAAGTGCTCCTCGCCACCGCCCGCGAACGCGGCCTCGGCGCCATCGCCGTCACCGACCACAACGAGATCGACGGCGCCCTCGAAGCCGCATCGCTCGCCGAGAAGTTCGGCATCAAGGTGATCGTCGGCGAAGAGGTCAAGACCGCCACGCAAGGTGAGGTGATCGGCCTCTTCATCAAGGAGAAGATCCCGCGCGGCCTCACCCTCCAGGAGACCATCGCCGAGATCAAACGCCAAGGCGGCGTCGTCTACGTGCCGCACCCGTTCGACCGCATGCACTCCGTCCCCGACTACGAGCACCTCCTCGACGTCCTCGACGACATCGACGCGATCGAGATCTTCAACCCACGCGTCGCCGTCGGCACCTTCAACGACGAAGCCCGCCGCTTCGCCCAGAAATACCGCCTCGCCCAAGGCGCCGGCTCCGACGCCCACGTCGCCCAAGGCCTCGGCTCCGTCCGCATCCGCATGCCCGACTTCGACGGCCCCGAGGAATTCCTCGCCGGCCTCCGGCTCGGAGAGGTCGCCCCCCGGCCCGCCAGCCTCCTGTACGTGCAGGCGCTGAAGTTCCTGGAGACCAAAGCCACGCCTGCCAGCACCCGCCGCGTCCTGAACCAGCGCCGCGTGCGCCGCGCCTCCCGCGGCTGACGGCTCGCCGGCCCGTCGCGGGCTGCCGGTCGAACGGATCGCTCCGGCCCGGGCTTCGTAGGGACGGCGCGGTGGGCGTGGGCCGGGGGTGGGTCGCCCCGGGCGGCGCACGCAAAGTCCCGGTGTAGCCAGGGCGGG
>JAVHXX010000211.1 GCA_031119595.1 Patulibacter sp.
GGTCTGAACCCAGGCCGCCGATGGTCCGGACCGCGGCGCTCCTCGCGCCTCTCGGGCATCGGGTGGTGATCGACGCCGCCACGGGCCGCACGGCCACGCGCCGTCCGCCGAAATCGGACCGCACCCCGCGCGGCTGACATTCAGCGCACGCGTACCGCGGCAGGGGTCAGCCGGCCCGGCCGCCCGCTCCCGGCCGCGATCGACGGCGTGCGCCCGAGCCCGACCGGCGCGGGCGGAGTGGGGCAACGACAGGCGTCCGTCGCTGACCGGAGCGGCGGTCGCACGCGGCCGGCCCGGGCTCGTATCGCTGGGGAGGAGCGTGCCGGCACGGCGCGCCATGAGCACCAGGAGCGTCAGCGATGTCGACCACCGAAGAAGCCGCGAAGGTCCAGGACCTGATCAAGGAGAGCAAGCTCGCCATGCTCACCTCCGTCGACCACGGGGAGGGCCGGATCGTGAGCCGGCCGATGGCCGTGCAGGAGGTCGACGACGACGGTGCGATCTGGTTCTTCGCGAGCGCCGAGTCGCCGAAGGCCGAGCAGCTGGAGGCCGACCCGTCCGTGAACGTCGCCATCACCTCGAAGAGCTCGTGGGTGTCGGTCGCGGGCCGCGCGGAGATCGTCCAGGACCGGGCGAAGATCAAGGACCTCTGGAACACGGGCGTCGAGGCGTGGTTCCCCGACGGTCCCGACGGGGACGACGTCGCCCTGCTGAAGATCACGCCCGATTCGGCGGAGTACTGGGACGTCCCCGGCACCCGCGTCGCGGCGACCATCGCCTACGCCAAGGCCGTCGTCACCGGGGAGCGTCCGGACGTCGGCGAGAACGGCGAAGTCGAGCTCTAGGGACTCGGGTCAGGGAACGGCTGCGCCTCCAGGCGCGGCCGCTCGCGGCTCGCGGCCTCAGATCATCCGCCGGGTCGCCGCCCAGCGGGTGAGCTCATTGCGGTTCGACAGCTGGAGCTTGCGCAACACGCTCGACACGTGCGACTCGACCGTCTTCGTGGAGACGACGAGTCGACCCGCGATCTCCTTGTAGGTGTAGCCGCGGGCGATGAGCAGGAGGACCTCCTGCTCGCGCGGCGTGAGCTGGTCGAGCTCCGGGTCGCCCGCGCTCGCGGCCGGCTCGGCACCGCCAATCGCGTCGAGGACGAACCCGGCGAGCCACGGCGAGAAGACCGCGTCGCCGTCGGCGATGCGGTGGACGGCGTCGATCAGCTCGGCCGGGGCGATCGTCTTGGTGACGTAGCCCCGGGCGCCGGCACGGATCGTCGCGACGACGTCCTCGGCCGCGTCCGACACGGACAGCGCCAGGAACTTCACGGCAGGCCGGCTCGCGTGGACCGGACCGATGACGGTCTGGCCGCCGCCGTCGGGGAGGTGCACGTCGAGGAGGACCACGTCGGGCTCCGTTGCGACGATCAGCGGCACCGCGGCCTCCACGGTGGCAGCCTCGCCGACGACCTCGATCGTGCGGTCGAGGCCGGCGCGCAGACCGGCGCGGAAGATCTCGTGGTCGTCGACGAGCACGACCTTGCGCAGCGGGCGACTCATCGGCGGCCTCGGATCGGGGGCGGGGTGGAGATCATGCGGTCGGCTCCGATCCTGCCGCACGGCGCGGCAGCCGCAGCTCGACCTCGGTGCCCTCGCCGACCGCGCTCGTGACCACCGCGCTTCCGCCGTGGCGCTGCATGCGGCCGACGATCGAGTCGCGCACCCCGCGACGGTCGTCGCCGACGGTGGTCTGGTCGAAGCCCGCGCCGCGGTCGCGCACGTAGACCTCGATCTCGGTCGCCGTGACGCGCGCGAGGACCGACGCCTCGGTCACGTCGGCATGACGGGCCGCGTTGACCATCGCCTCGCGGGTGGCCTGGACCAGCGCCTCGACGTCCGGATCCATCGGCGCGTCCGCCGGCTGCACGAGATCGATCGCGATCCCGTGGAGCAGTTCGACCTCCTCGGTCACGTGCCGCAGCGCCGAGGCGAGCGTCTGAGGGCCATCGGGCTGTTCGCCGCCGTAGAGCCAGGCACGGAGTTCGCGCTCCTGGCTCCGCGCCAGTCCCTGCACTCGCGGCGAGGCATCCTCGAGCCGCTGGATCACGGCGAAGGTCTGCAGGACCGAATCGTGGAGCCGGGCCGCGACCGCCGCACGCTCGTCGGCACGGATCCGTTCGAGACGCTCATGGTCGGCGTCGCGGCGGGCCCGGTAGAGCGAGGGCCCGAACAGCAGCGCGGCGCCGCTCGCCACAGTCGCGGCGACGATCAGCGCGACCCCGGCCGACCCGACCCCGTGGGGCCGCAGGCTCAGCGCGATGCCGGCGCCGAGCAACGACAGTCCGGCCACGACGCGGCTTCCCGCGGCGACCTTGCCGCGCGGCGACTCGGCGTCCGCGCCCGAGGCGATCCCGACCGACGACCGCCAGAGCAGCGCGCCGCCCGTGGCCGCGAGCGCCGCGACGATCAGCACGCCCACGTTCCGCGGAGCCAGGCCGATCGCCGAGAGCAGCGTGGCCACACCCGCGAACTGCAGGGCAAACCCGGCTCGCACCGCCCCGCGGCGCAGCAGCGGGCGCTGCCCTGCGGGCGTGGTGCGCTCGGTCTCGGGCATCGCAACGGCCAGTGCGGCATACGCGATCAGACCGACCCCGCCGATCGCGCTCGCCCCGGTGAACGCCAGCCGCACGATCGGTGGATCGACGTTGAGCCAGCTGCCGAGCCCGGCGCAGACGCCCGCGACCACGCGGTCGTCGGTGCTGCGCCGCGCGCGCGGCCGCCCCGCGTCACCGTCCGGGTGGCGGGTCGCTGCGGCGCCGGTCGTGCCTCCGGCTGCGGTCACTCGTCCTCCTCGGCGCCCCAGGCGAGCGCGGCGAGCCCGGTGAGCAGGAGCAGCAGCCCGAGGTAGGCCTTCGACGGTACGTCGACGAACCCGAGCAGGCTCGACAGCAACACGACCACGGCGATCAGCGCGGCGACGGCAGGTGTCCCGGCTCCCCTCACGGACGGTTCACCGGCGGGCGGACGTCCTGGGTGCGGTCGTCGGTGCCCCAGAACCCGTGGCTCATGGACGACAGCGTCTCGAGGTTCGAGAAATAGCGCGAGGTGCCGGTGAGGAGGTCGGCCTGGCCGCCCTTCATGCGGACGTCGAGGGCGATCACGGGGGCCGAGGCGCTCGTCTTCGCCGTGGCGCCGGTCGCGCCTGCGCTCGCGGTGAGGTCCGGGAGCTGGCTGCCGGGCGCGGCGACCACGCGCACGCCCTTGGGCACGATCACCCGCAGCTGCCCGTAGCCGAGCGTCGTGCGGAGCGTGGTCGTCGAGCCGGGCCGCAGGTGGAGTTCCCGTAGGTCGATGTCGAGCTCGCCGAGGCCGAGCGTGTAGGCCGGGCGCAGCTCGGCGAGCGTCGACGGGGTCACGGTGCGAGTGCCGACGCCGTCGTCGACGAGCGGCCCGACCTGGTGGACGGCGACCGACCCCGCGCCGAAGAACGCGGCGAGCATCACGAGGAAGCCGGTGCCCAGGTAACTGCGTCGCAGGAACGCGATGGCGACGCCGCCGCCGGCGGCGCCGAGCGCCATCAGCGCGAGCATCACGGACCAGGCGTTCCACACGCTCGACACGAGCCCGAGGGCGATCGCGACGACGAACACCGCCGGGATCAACGCGAGCACGGCGAAGATCGGGAGCGCGATGCTGCGACGGCGCTCGAGCGGGGCGCCGGGCGGCGGCCCCGCGGCGAAGCTCGGCTCGTCGAACCCGGTGCCGTCCGGGCCCTGCGGGCCGCCGCCCCCACCGTGGATCGCGGTGCGGTCGTCGTCGGCCGTGGCCTCGCCCGGGTCGCGGACGAGGGTGTCGCCCTCCCCGGCGGGCGCATCGACCGCCGACGGGTCGTCGTCCGGGAAGGGCCCGGTGACGGCGCCGTGGAACGGGTCGCCGAAGCCCGGCGAGACGGTGTGGCCGCCGCGCTTGTCGAGGTCGACCACCTCCGTGGCGGCGGTCTCGTCGTTCGTCGGCACGTCGACCTGCGCCGTCGCGGCGGTCACGGTCGAGGCGGCCCGGGCCGCGGCGGGCGTCCAGGTCCTCGGGCTGCGCGGCGTCTGCGCCGGCGTCCACGTGCCATCGCTCGACCAGCTGCCGGACGACCACGACGTGGTCGCCGCGCCGCGGTCGCCGAAGAGCGCCTTGGGGCGCCAGATCGCGAGGCCGAAGAGCAGCGCGGAGCCCGCGAGCACGGCGGGCCAGGCGTCGAGCCCGCCGAAGATGCCGCTGCTCGCCGTGCCGAGGATCAGCGGTGCGGCGACCGCGAGGGAGAGCAACGCCACGATCACGTCGCGGTTGTCGCGGCTGCCCTTGCCGAGCAGTGCGGTGCCGTCGTCTCGCGGGACGATCAGTGAGGCGGCGAGGTACGCCGCGACGACGAACGGCAGCAGCACGAACGCGAACACCACCGTCGCGAGTCGCACGAAGATCGGGCTGAGGTCGGCGGAGCGGGCGATGCCACCGCAGAGACCGAGCACGAGGCGATCGGCGGTGGTGCGGCGCAGCGAGGCGCCGAGCGGAGCGGTGCCGACGGGCGGCGGGGCGGTGTGGGACGTGTCCATGTCGAAGACTCCGGGCGGAGAGAGCGTTGCAGGTGGACACCACCCTGCTGCGAGATCACCGCCGCGCCTATCGGGATCGTCCCGGAACGGACCCCGAGAGGCCTCGGGGTCACGTCGGGGATGCCGGGCCCGGGATACCCCCGAGCCCGACGGGGCGACTCAGTGCTTGTCGCCCTCGTGGTGGCCGCCGAGCTTGTCGGCGACGGCGTCGAGCGCGCCCTTGGCCTTGTCGGCGGCGCCCTTGACGGCGTCCTCGACCTTGCCCGCGTTCTTCTGGCCCTTGCCCTCGCCCTCGAGGCGGTCGTTGCCCGTGACGGCGCCGACCTTCTCCTTCACGGTGCCGCTGATCTTGTCGCCTTCGCCGGCCATGATGCTCTCCTCGTCTGGTGCTTGGTCCCCGGACGGGCGCGATGTGACGCTCGGGCCGGGGCGGTGGGGCACAATGGCCCCACCATCAGGACTACGACGAACCTCCCCTGCCTCGTCGATCCCGCGGCGGACACCCCCGGCCACCCGCCGGACGCACCCGGTCGCGGCGTGGCTTCGGCGCAGCGGCACGTCGTACACGCGTCTGACGGGCTTGCGCGGGCCGGCAGCCCAGCCGACAGGAAACCTGTGTCGCTCCGCTCGCCCGACCGCTCCGTGCTGCGCGCCCTCGCCGTCGCCGCGGGGCTCACCGCTGCCTGGCCGGCCGTCGCGCACGCCGCCGCGCCGTCCCTGTCGGCGGCTCCCGCCGTGACCACGTCGTCGACCGCCGACGATGTCGCCGACCAGATCATCGTGCGTCATCGCGCGTCGCTCACCGCCGGGGACCGCGCCGATCTCCGCCGCGGCGCCGGCGTGCGATTCCAGGCGACGCTGCCGCTGACCGGCGTCGAGGTCGTCACCACCGACGGCACGGCGGGTTCCCGCGCCGAGGCGCTCGCGAAGCTCCGCCGCGACCCGGACGTGCTCTGGGCCGAGCCCGACGCCGTCGTCCACGCGACCACGAACGACACGTACTACTCCCAGCAGTGGGGCCTCGAGAACACCGGTTCGACGGGCGGGACCCCAGGCGACGACATCGACGCGCCGCAGGCCTGGGCCATCTCGAAGGGCTCGGGCGTGACCGTCGGCGTCGTCGACACCGGCGTGCAGAGCACCCAGCCCGATCTCGCAGGCCAGCTCGTCGGCGGCACCAACTACGCCACCGACGGTCACACCACCACCGAGGACGGCAACGGCCACGGCACCCACGTCAGCGGGATCATCGCGGCGGTCGCCGACAACGGCATCGGGGTGAGCGGCGTCGCGCCGCTGGCGAAGGTCCAGCCCTACCGCGCACTGGGCGACAACGGCTCCGGGTCGACGAGTTCCGTGGCGGCCGCCTTCTCGGCCGCGGGTGCCGCCGGGCTGCGGATCGTGAACGCGTCGCTCGGGTCACCGTCGTCGACGAACGTGCTCAGCCAGGCGATCACGACCCACCCGAACACCCTCTACGTCGTGGCTGCCGGCAACGGCGACGCGAACGGCAAGCCGATCAACGACGACACCACGCCCGAGTACCCGTGCGCCTACCCGGCCGCCAACGTCCTCTGCGTCGGCGCGAGCGACGATGACGACCTGTCCGCGTCGTTCTCGAACTACGGCAAGACCTCCGTCGACCTCTTCGCGCCCGGCGTGATGATCGCCTCGACCTGGATCAACAGCACCTACGAGAACGCGTCCGGCACATCGATGGCGACGCCGATGGTCAGCGGTGTCGCGGCCCTCGTCGCGTCGGCCCACCCGACCTACACCGCCGCGCAGCTGAAGGCCGCGATCCTCGGCGGCGTCGACCATCCCGCGGCCCTCGCGAACCTCAGCGCGACCGGCGGCCGGCTCAACGCCCTCGGTGCCCTGAACTACGACGTGACCGGCCAGTCGCCGTCGCCGACACCAACACCGACGCCCACACCCACACCCACGCCGACTCCGACCCCGGCGGCGAGTTCGCCGACGCCGACCCCGACGCCGGTCGGGCTTCCGTCGCTCACCCCGACCCCGACGGCGACGCCCACCCCGACCGCTGCGCCGACGCCGACGCCCGCACCGACCGCAACCCCAGCCGCGACCCCTGCGCCCGCCGCGACCCCCGCGCCGGACGCCACCGGCTCAGGATCGACCGCCGACTCCGGCAGCGGCCCCGTGATCGTCGTCCCGTCGACCGGGCGGGCCGGGGCCGGCCAGGGCTCTGGCGACGGCACGACCCTCACCACGCCGCGCGTCGAAGGGTCCGTGGTCGCCAGGCTCACGAAGCTGCAGGTGAAGACGAGCCACGGCCGCGCCACGAAGGTCACCTTCCGCCTGTCGGAGGCGACCACGCTCGACGTGACCCTCCAGAAGCGCCGTGCGAACGGCAGCCGTGGCGCCGCGACGTCCCGCAGCCTCAACCTGCCGGCCGGCACGACCACCCTGAAGCTCACGGGCGCCGGGCGGACCTCCCTCGACCTGACGGCGGCGACCTGGCGGCTCACGCTCCAACCCGAGGGCGGCACCAGGACCGCCCGCTGGGTCACCGTGCGCTGAGCCGGCCGCGTCGGCCGCGGACGGGCGTCCGATGGCCGCAAGCGTGGTTGCGAGCACGCTCGGGCGTCGCTCGCTATCCTCCACGGACCACGCCCTCTTAGCTCAGTGGTAGAGCACTTCCATGGTAAGGAAGGGGTCATCGGTTCAAATCCGATAGAGGGCTCTGGTACGACGCCTCCGCATCGCGGGGGCGTTGTTCGTTTCGGAGCCAGTTCCAAACGTCCCCACCGCAGGCGCTGCCCCGCGGCTGGCGCGCAGCCGCGAAACGCACACCGGAGTGTGCGATTCGTCGGCGCCAGCTGTGGGTGGCGAGACGCCCGGTATCCGGCGGTGCAAAACGGTGTTGAGCAGGGATTTCCTGCATTTGTGGACATCAACTGTGTCCGTTTTGGCGCACTGGCATGCCGTGCTGCGGTCCGTCGCGAGTTGCGCGGGGCGCTCCGGCATTGCAGGATGGGCCGCATGAACGAGCTCGTCCCACTCGCTGCCGGCCCCGCGGCCGCCGCGATCGCGTGGTGGCGTAGCCGTACCGCCCGGACGGTCCACTCC
>JAVHXX010000212.1 GCA_031119595.1 Patulibacter sp.
CACGCCGCCGGCGACGAGCTCCTCCGCGACGTCGCCGACGCGCTCACCACCGTCGCCGACCCGCGCGACACGATCGTGCGTCAGGGCGGCGACGAGTTCTGCCTGATCCTCCCCGAGACGTCGCCGGCGCATGCGCAGCGCACCGCCAACGCGATCCGCGCGCGCCTCGCGCAGGTCCAGGCGTACGGCGCCACGGTGACCACCGGCATCGGGATCGCCTCCTTCCCGGACGACGCCCTGCGTGGCGACGTCCTGCTCCACGTCGCCGACGAGCGGCTGCGTGAGAACAAGGCGCCGCGGCAGGTCGCGGCACCCTTCTCCGCGACGCCCGTCGATGGCGCAGAACGCCACGCCTGACGGCGTAGCGTCCCTCCGAGACCGAACCGGACGTCCCGCCTTGATGCCCGCCACCGAACCCCACACCTCGCGCCGCTCCCGCGCCAGCGAGCTCGCCCTCGTGCAGGGCATGGCCGACACGAAGGCCACGCTCGCCCAGTGGCGGGCGAAGCCGTGGGGCATCCTCGGCACCTGGTTCTCGGCGAGCTTCCTCGTCGCGGTCGGGCTGCTCGTCGCCGTCAAGATCGTGGCGTCCAGCCAGACCGCCGACCCGCAGACGGGCGTCCTGCCCGGCATCCTCACGCCGGTCGACGCCGGCGACGTGGTCCACACGGTGGTCCGCAACCTGCTCGTGCTCGCCCTCCACTCGCTCGCCTGCGTGGCCGGCTTCATCGCCGGCAGCACGATGCCGCTGGAGGCCAAGGAACGCGGCGGTGCGTGGGGCGCGATCCACGACTACGCGGGCCGCTTCGCGATCCTGTTCGTCTCGGCCGCGACCGCCTTCTCGCTGCTCACGCAGGCCTACGTGCTCGGTGGCATCACGAGCGACGTCGCCGCACGCCTCGACCTCCACCAGACGACCCTGCTCGTACTGCTGCTGCCGCACGCGATCCCGGAGCTCGTC
Source organism: Patulibacter sp. (assembly GCA_031119595.1). Taxonomy (GTDB): domain Bacteria; phylum Actinomycetota; class Thermoleophilia; order Solirubrobacterales; family Solirubrobacteraceae; genus JAGIBJ01. The sequence continues at coordinate 962 of JAVHXX010000212.1, forward strand.
GGCCTCTTCCTGCCGCTCGCGGCGTGGCTCCTCGCCAGCCGCCGCGGCGAGTGGCACACGCTCCTCGCGGCGACCTTCGTGACGACCGCCATCGCGCTGCCGATGGTCGTCGCGGCGGCGATGATCGAGGTCTACGTGAGCCCGGGCCTGATCGCGCACTACGCCGGCCTGCGGTAGGTCGACCGACGGCAGCGCGGCTGGCGCGCGCCGGACCCGGGAGCCGTCCGTGGGACGCCCGGGGTGGCCGAAAAGGCCAGTCTGCGGGGGCGTTCACCGAACCGTGAGAAGTCCGTCACTTCCCTTTGTATAGTACTTAGGAGGAACCCCTACGGAGGACCACATGGGAACGATCAACGAAGTCACCGACAACAACTTCCAGGCGGAGGTCATCGAGTCCGACCAGCCGGTGCTGGTCGACTTCTGGGCTCCCTGGTGCGGTCCGTGCCGCGCGGTGGCGCCGGTGCTCGAGGAGATCTCGGGTGAGCGTGACGACGTCAAGATCGTGAAGCTCAACATCGACGACAACCAGCAGGCAGCCGCCCAGTTCGGCGTCATCTCGATTCCGACGATGATCCTGTTCAAGAACGGCGCCGAGGCGCACCGCGTCGTCGGGGCCTACCCGAAGACGAAGCTGCTCGGCGAGCTCGAGCCGAAGCTCACGGCCTAACCAGCCGACCCACCGTCGAGCGCGGGCAGCAGCTCCCGCTCGACGGTCTCCCGCACGGCCGCGGGTCGCCACGCGGCGACCGCGGCCGTCGCGCGGATGAGGTCGTCGGCGTCCGGGCGGGCGTCGATCGCGTGACGCAGCGCGGCGCCGAGCGCCGCCGGGTCGTCGGCCTCGTCCACCACCTGCTCCGGCCACAGGTCGCGGATCAGCGGCAGCGCCGCGTACGGTCCGGGCGCGGTGGTCGTGACCACCCGCGCGCCCTCGCCGAGCGCCTCGAGTTGCACGAGGCCGTAGTCCTCGCGTCGCGGCGCGAGCACGAGCACGCCGACCGCGCGAACGAGCGCACGGTAGACCCCGGGGTCGAGCCGACCGGTCACGTGCACGCCGTCGGTGGGGCCGAACCCCTCCGGGAGTTCGCGGCGGCCGGTCACGAGCAGGACCTCACCGGGCTTCCGCGCGACGGCCCAGGCCGCGAGCACGCGGTCGAGCCCCTTCTTCTGCGCGTCGGCGGCGTACGTAACCGCGGCGGCGCGGGTGCCCTCGCCGAGCGAGGCGAGCAGCTGGTCGACGGCACCCTGCGGCGCCTCCGCCGGGTCGGAGATCGCGATCGGGACGACGACCGGCCGTCGCGCCCCGAGGGCTTGCGGCGCGCCGTCGAGCGACGACGGTGCGCAGGGCACGAGCAGCGGGGCGTCGCGCAGGCGGCGTCGCTCGAGCGGCCGCTGCCACAGGCCGTGGTGTCCGGGGCGGGTGACCTGCGCGAGCGCGTCGAAGCGGATGGCGCCGGGGCGCGGCCAGAACATCGCAGCGGTGGTCGTCGAGTAGATGATGCGGTGGGCGTCGACGCGGCGCAGCTCCTCGCGCACGGCCCGGGCCGCCGCGCGCGCCTGGAAGAAGTCCGTGCACATCAGGGTGCGCACCTCGCGTGGCGTCTCGGGGCGGACCACCTCGACGGTCCGGCCGGCGGCACGCAGCGCGGCGACGAACTGGTCGTCGGCGGCGCGGAGTCCGATGGTGGTCCCGAGCGACACGTAGAGCACGTCGACGGACCGGCGGCCGACGCGCACGCCGGTCGCCTCGGTGCGAGCCCGCGGGCTCACGTCGAGGCGGTCCGCTCGGATTCGGTGGTCGGGGTGGAGGTGCGGCCGAAGTCGCGGCGCAGGCCGGGGCCGCGCGTGAGCGTCATCGGTTTGAGGGGGCCGGCCGTCTCGACGTGGAACGACACGCCGTCGCGCTCCTCGATGGCCTTCACCGCCGATTCCTGCCCGCGCCACAGGAGCGCCCAGACGATCGGGAAGCCCGCGCCGATGCCGGCGACCTGGGACCCGAGGGCGGCGGTGCCGATCAGGCCGAGGAGGGTGAGCAGGCCGAGCGGCCAGAGGCGGTTCGCGACGGTGCGCCCGACGCGCGGCTCCTCCTGCATGCGTTGCGGACGGGCGTCGGCGAGGAGCGTGCTGACGGAGCGGCTCACGCGCCCACCGCGGGCCTGGCTGATCATCAGCGACCCGGTGGCGGCGAAGAGCCACCAGATGGTGCACAGCAGGACGATGTCCTGGTCGTTGTCGAGGATGCCGAAGATCACCGCGCTGGCGGCGAGGACGGTGGCCGAGGCGGTCGACAGGAGCACGCCGGCGCGGAGGAGGTCGGTGAACTTCACGCAGCGTCCTCGGCGGCGAGCTGCATGAGGAACGCGCCGAGTGCCGCGGGGTCGGGAAGGACGAGGTCGGCGGCGGCGGCAACCTGCGGCGGGGCGTCGGGTCCGCTGACGGCGATGGTGGTCGCGGAGTCGAGGCGGCCTTCGGCGACGAGCGCCCGGACGGCGGCGAAGGCGTCGAGGTCGGTGACGTCGTCGCCGGCGACGAGGGCGTGGCGGGCAGCGGGCGTGCCGTCGATCAGGGCGCGCGCGCCGTCGCCCTTCGTGATCTCGGTGGCGGGGCGCAGCTCGAGCACGCTCCGGCCGAGGCCGCTCCGCAGGCCGGCGGCGACGGCACGCTCGCCGAGTTCCAGCGCGCGGCGCTCGGCGGTGGCGGGATCGGCGACGCGACGCCAGTGCAGCGCGATGATCGGGCCCTTCTCTTCGACCTCCAGGCCTCCGAGACCGGCCGGTTCGGCGCGGGCGGCGTCGACGATCGCGTGGACACGGGCGCCGTCGGCGGCGAAGGCGTCGGGGGTGATCGGGGCGTCCGCGCCGGGCGTGAGCACCTCGGCGCCGTGGAGGCCCGTGATCGCGAGCCGGTCCGTGCCGAGCAGGCGGCGCGCGGTGAGCGCGGGACGGCCGGTCACGATGGCGATGAGCGCCGCCCGGTCGGCGAGCTGGTCGAGGGCGGCTGCGGCCTGCGGGTCCGGGCGGGCGGCGTCGGGGTCGTCGACGATCGGTGAGAGGACGCCGTCGAAGTCGAGGAGCACCGCGAGGGCGGTCCGGTGGGCGCGCAGGGTGGCGAGCAGGGCCGTGGCCTCGGTCGGGAGCGCGGGCGTGGTCGGTGCTGCTCGTCCGTGGAGGTCCGTGGTGCCCATGGCCTCTTAGTATGCCGGGCGATGGCCGCCCCCTCGACCACCAGACGGCCAGGTTCGCGCGGGTGGACGCTCCTGGCGATCGGGACGGCGGCCGGGATCTACAGCGGGCTCTTCGGGGTCGGCGGGGGCACGATCATCGTGCCGTTGCTCGTGTTGCTCGTGGGCTTCGACACGCGTGAGGCCACCGCGACCTCCCTCGCCGCGATCACCGTGATCGCGACGGCCGGGGCGATCACGCACACCATCTACGGCAACGTCCGGTACGACGCCGCGGCGATGGTCGCGGTCCCCGCGGTCGTCGGGGCCTTCGCCGGCACCACGCTCCAGCAGCGCGTGCCGAAGGACTGGTTGACGCTCGGCCTCGCGGTGCTGCTCGTCTTCGGTGCGGTCGACCTGCTGCGGGGCGGGTGAGCCTGGTGTCGCTCGAGCTGGGTGCGTCGCTCGTGGCCACGGCCGGGGGCGCGTTGCACGCCGCGGCGCCGGTCCTCGCGACGGCGATCGCCCATCCGACGTTGCTCGTACTCGCGGGCTTTGCCGCGGGCGTGCTGGGCGGGATGCTCGGCATCGGCGGCGGCATCCTCGCGGTGCCGGCGTTGGTCTACGCCGCGGGGCTCGGGCAGCGGGAGGCGGTCGCGACCTCGTTGGCGGCGATGGTGCCGATGTCGCTGGTCGCCGCGGCGCGCCATCACCACTACGGCAACCTGCGCGTCCGCGAGGGCGGGCTCCTCGGCGTCCTCGGGATCGCGGGCGCGGCGGTCGGTGCGTCGATCGCCGAGGTGATTCCGGAGTCCGCCTTGCGGGTCTCCTTCGCGCTGCTCATGATCGTGATCGCGGTCCATCTCACGCATGGCGTGTGGAAGGACCGCCGGGCGCCGAACGCGGGCGGGGCCGGCGGCTGACGCCGGCGGGCGCCGCCCCGGGCCTGGGTGGCGTTCCGCTCGGCGCGTCGGTGGCGACCTGGGAAGGGGTACGGACCCTCCGAAGGAGGGCGGGTTCGGCGCGGGTCCGGCCGCGTGGCGTGCCGTTCGGCGCGTCGGTCGTCGCGCAGAGCCCCGCGGGATGGTCATGCCCATTCGGACCCTTCTCCATCTGCAACCGCTTTCGGTTGCAAAAACACCCCAGAACGGGGCCAAGAACAACCGCTTTGGGTTCACGTCGGCGCCCTGTCGCGGGTCAGCCCAGACCGACATCGCGAGCGCGGAATGACCGCACCGACAGGGGCCGAGGGCCGCGACGGATGGCCCGGTCTGCGCCGGGCGGAGCGAACCACTCATGCGTCGCGCTGGACTACCGCCGCGCGCCGCGCCCGACCAGCAGCCCCGGCGAGCCCGGTGTCGCACCAACACCACCACCGGCTGCCGGGCGTGCGGGAACTGCTGGAACCCGTTAGCCCCCGCAACCCCTTGGACCCCTGGAACCCCTGGAGGTTGTCCACGAGGTCGTTTTCGCGTGTTTTTGCAACCGAAAGCGGTTGCAAAACGACACTGGCCGAAAACGGAGCCTGGTGATGCCGTGGGGCGATCTCGCTACGGCGGCGCCGAACGGAGCGCCGCGCGACCCGGCCCCACCTCGACGCCGCGCCGCGCCGCGTCCCGTCGGCGTCCAGCTCCCGCTAGAGCCCGTGCTCGAACGCGAACTTCAGCTGCGCATCCACGGCGTTCAGTCGGAACAGCGCCAGCGCCTCATGCGACTGGAAGGACCGCGTCGGCGTGGACTCCGGCCCGTGATGGGTGAGCACACAGTGCTGGAGGGCGAGCCAGCGATCATCCGCGAGCGACGAGGGTCGATGCGCGGCCAGGATCTGGAGCCCGAGCTCGAGATGGCCGAGCAGGCGGCCCTCGTCGGAGAGCTCGATCGCGCTTGCGTAGGTGAACTCGCGGGTCTTGCCGATGTCGTGGACGAGCGCCGCGGTGATGAGGAGATCGCGGTCGAGCCGCGGATGGAGTTCGCAGAGCTCCCAGCCGAGCTGGGCCACCGCCACGGTGTGCTCGAGGAGCCCGCCGAGGTAGGCGTGGTGGCCGCCACGAGAGCACGGTGCCGTCCGCAGGGCCTCACGCAGCGGCGGATCCCCGAGGATCGATTCGAGCAACGCGCGAAGGCCGTCGTCGTGGACCTCGCGGGCCAGGTGCTCCACGAACCCCTCGAGCTCGGCGACGTCGCGGTAGGCCGTCGGGAGGAGCAGCTTCGGATCGACGCCCTCGGCGCGCACCAGCTGCTGTACGTCGATCTGGAGGCTGTCCCGGAAGCGCTCGACGCGGCCGCGGATCCGCACGGCGTCGCCGGCCTTGAAGCGCGCCGCCACCGCGTCGGCGTCGCGGAACACCCGCCCGGGGATCGACCCGGTGCGGTCGCGGAGCTGCAGGGTGAGGTACGGCTGGCCACTGCGCGAGAGCAGACGCTCGGAGCGGACGACCGCGAGGACCGCGTCGACGGCCTGCTGCTCGGCGAACTCGGCGACGACCTGCGTCGGCTGATCTTGGGACGGGAGCGTCATGACGGTTCCAGTAGCGTGACCGATGTGGACGCACTTCGCTGGGATCATCGCCCGGAAGGACTCAGGGCCCCGGCTCTGCTGATCGCTTTCCGCGGCTGGAGCGACGCCGGACAGGCCTCGACCATGGCGCTCGCCTCGATCGGCCGCCAACTCGACACGGCCACGTTCGCCGCGTACGACCCGGAGACGCTCTACGACTTCCAGGCCGCCCGCCCGTACATCGTCATCCGTGACGGCGTCGTCCGCGACCTGCGCTGGCCGAAGGTCGAATACCGCTCCGCCCGCGCGCCCCGTGCCCCGCGTGACCTCATCACCCTCATGGGCCCCGAACCGGGCGCCCACTGGTCGGCCTTCTCGAACTCCGTCGCGCACGTCGCCGACACGCTCGGCGCGCAGATGATCGTGACGCTCGGCTCGCTCATGGGCGACGTTCCCCACACCCGCCCGGCGCCACTGATGGCGATCGCCTCCGACGACGCCCTCCTGGACCGCCTCGACCTGCACCGCCCCGACTACGAGGGCCCGACCGGCCTCATCGGGCCGATCCACATGGCGGCCATCAAGAACAACATCCCGGTCGTCGGGCTCTGGGCCACCGTCCCGCACTACGTCTCGGCCCCGAACCCGAACGGCGCCCTGTCCCTCGTGCGCGGCGTCGAGAAACTGTGCGGCGTCACGCTCGACGCCTCCAACCTCGAGGAGGGCGCCCGCGAATTCGAGGAGCGCGTCTCCGGTGCCGTCGCCGGCGATCCGTCGGTCAGCGCGTGGGTCGAGAAGCTCGAGGAGACCGCCGCCGAGGAACAGTCGGAGAACACCGACCCCACCCAGCTCCCGGACGGCGACCTGCTCGCCCGCGAGTTCCAGCGCTTCCTGCGTCAGCGCGGCCCCGGCGAGGAGTAACGCCCCGCCGGCCCGGCCGGCGGCGCCCGCCGAGCGCCCGCGCTTCGACTAGTCGTCGCCGCCGTGGCCACCCGAGCCGCCGTGGCCACCCGAGCCCGATCCGCCGGAGCCCCCCGAGCCGCTCCCGCCCGACCCCGAGC
>JAVHXX010000213.1:0-5496 GCA_031119595.1 Patulibacter sp.
CGTGAGGCCCGTCCCGAGCGTGCGCCGCGTCCGAGCCGCGCCGCCGGCGCCCTCGGCGCGTTCTCATCGCTCGACCTGGCCGGCAAGGGCTCCGCGGCCGCGGCGTTCGTGAGCGCGCGCCGCACGGCGTTCGCCGGCGGGGCCGGGGTGATCGTGCTCGTCGTCGTGCTCCTCAGCGTGCTCGGCGGTGGCAGCGAGAGCCCCGCGGTGAAGACGAAGAAGTCCCAGGCGGCGGCGCGCAAGGCCGCCGAGGCGAAGTGGGCGAAGAGCCCGTACGGCGTCCCGACCGACGTGAAGCTCCCGCCGAAGACGCGCATCGTGGCCTACGCCGGGGCGCCTCACGCCAAGGCGCTCGGCATCCTCGGCACCACGTCGTTCAAGAACGCCGCCGCGAAGCTCAAGACGCAGTCGGCGCCGTACGCCCGCCCGACCCGCCATGTGCTCCGCGCGTACGACCTCATCGCGACGGTCGCGAGCGCCGCGCCCGGGCCGTCGGGCAAGTACCGCACCCGTCAGACCCCGTCGACGATCGCCCGCTATCTGCGGGCAGCCCGCCGCGACCACGCCGCGCTCATCCTCGACATCCAGCCGGGCCAGTCGAACTTCGTCGACGAGCTGAAGCCGCTCGAGCGGTGGCTGCGCGAACCCGACGTGCAGCTCGCCCTCGACCCCGAGTGGCGGATGCGTCCGGGCGTCGTCCCCGGGACCGAGATCGGGTACGTCTCCGGCGGGGAGCTCAACGCGACCCTCGCGCGGGTCGGCGCGATCATCAAGGCTGGCCACCTCCCGGACAAGATGGTCCTGGTCCACCGGTTCACCGACGGCATGATCAAGAACTTCGGCGCGGTGAAGGTCCCGAAGGGCATCGTGCCGGTGATCTCCATCGACGGCGTGGGGGCGAAGGCGAACAAGATCGCCACCTACGACCGGATCGCGCCGAGCCTCCCGAAGCCGTGGCTGCCGGGCTTCAAGCTCTTCTACCAGGAGGACAACGCGGCCGGCGGGATCATGTCCGGCAAGCAGGTCATGGGGCTCAAACCCCGGCCGCACGTCGTGCTCTACGAGTAAGTAGCCTTGACGGCAATGTCCGAGACGGTCGTCATGAAGTTCGGTGGCACCTCGGTCGCCGACGCAGAGCGAATCCTGCGTGCAGCGAACCGCATCGTCGCCAAGAAGGAAGCCGGCAAGGGCGTCGTCGTCGTGCTCTCCGCGCGCGGCAAGGAGACCGACCGGCTCATCCGCGACGCCTTCGAGGTGTCGCCCGATCCCGACCCGCGCGAGATGGACATGCTCCTCTCCACGGGCGAGCGGATCTCCTGCGCGCTGTGCGCGATGGCCATCCGCGACCTCGGTCACGAGGCGATCTCGCTCTCGGGCTCGCAGGCCGGCATCGTCACCGACACGGTCCACACGAAGGCGCGCATCGTCGACGTCAAGGCCGACCGCATCCGGGCCGCGCTCGACGAGGGCAAGATCGTCCTCGTCGCCGGCTTCCAGGGCGTGTCGACCGCGAAGGACGTCACCACGCTCGGTCGCGGCGGCTCCGACACCACCGCCGTCGCGCTCGCGGCCGCCGTCGGTGCGGAGGTCTGCGAGATCTACACCGATGTCCCCGGCGTGTTCTCGGCCGATCCGCGCATCGTCCCGAACGCCCGCAAGCTCGACCGGGTGTCGTTCGAGGAGGTCCTCGAGATGGCCGCCTCCGGCGCCGGGGTCCTGCAGCTGCGCAGCGTCGAGTACGCCCGCAACCACGGCGTGAACATCCACTGCCGCTCGAGTTTCGATGATTCAGTGGGAACGTTCGTCGTCCCGGAGGAGGAGACCATGGAACAACCGATGATCACCGCGGTCACCCACTCCACGGGTGAGGCGCGGATCACGCTGCTCGGCGTGCCGGATTCGCCCGGTGCGGCCGGCCGGATCGCGACGGCCCTCGCCGACGCGAACGTCAACGTCGACATGATCATCCAGAACGAGCCCATCGCCGACGGTGAGCCCGCGGACATGTCCTTCACGGTCTCCGAGGACGATCTCCGCATCGCCCAGACGGCCCTCGCGCCGCTCGAGGCCGAGCTCGGCCTGCGCGGCGTCCGGACCGACGAGTCCGTCGGCAAGGTCTCCGTGATCGGTGCCGGCATGCGCAGCCACCCGGGTGTGGCCGCGAAGGTGTTCTCGGTGCTCGGCGCCGAGGCGATCAACATCGAGATGATCGCCACCAGTCCCATCAAGATCAGCTGCGTCGTCGCGCAGGACCGCGTGCCGGATGCCGTGCGCGCGCTCCACGCCGCCTTCGAACTCGAAGGTGACGACACCATCCTCGTCGAGCAGCCCTTCTCCCAGCGAGGTGCGTCGTGAAGGTCGCCGTCGTCGGCGCGACCGGTGCGGTCGGCCAGCTCATCCTGAAGACCCTCGAGCGTCGCGGCTTCGCCGCCGACGAGATCGTCCCGTTCGCCAGCGAGCGCTCGGCCGGCAAGGAACTCCCGGGCTACGGCACCATCCAGCCCCTCACCGACGAGACCGTCGTCGGCTACGACCTCGCGCTCTTCTCGGCCGGCGGGTCGACCTCCAAGGCGTGGGCGCCGAAGTTCGCCGCCGGTGGCGCCACCGTCGTCGACAACTCCTCTGCATTCCGCATGGACCCCGACGTGCCCCTCGTGGTGAGCGAGGTCAACCCGGAGGCCATCGGCGACGCCCGCAAGGGCATCATCGCCAACCCGAACTGCACCACGATGGTCGCGATGCTGCCGCTCAAGGCCCTCTCCGACCGGTACGGCCTGTCCGAGATGGTCGCCACCAGCTTCCAGGCCGCCGGCGGCGCCGGGCAGAAGGGCATCGACGAGCTCGCCGAGCAGATCCCGGTCGTCGGCAAGGACGTCGACGCGCTCGTCCACGACGGCGCCTCGGCCGCGGCCCTCGCCACCCCGAGCACCTTCGCCAAGACGCTCGCCTTCAACGTCGTCCCGCTCCTCGGTAGCCTCGACGACAACGGCTACACGGACGAGGAGCTCAAGCTCCAGAACGAGTCCCGCAAGATCCTCGGCCTCCCGGACCTCAAGGTCACGCCCACCTGCGTGCGCGTGCCGGTGATGGTCGGCCACGCGATCGCGGTCCGGGCCACGTTCGACCAGCCGGTCGACCTCGCCGAGGCGCGCGACCTGCTCGCCGCCTTCCCGAACCTCGTCGTCGACGACGTTCCCACGCCGCTCGAAGCCGCCGGCCGCGACGAGACCTTCGTCGGCCGCATCCGCCTCGACCTGAGCGACCCGAAGACGCTCAGCTTCTTCGTCGTCGGTGACAACCTGCTCAAGGGCGCCGCCCTCAACACCGTCCAGCTGGCCGAGCTGGCGGTCGCGTCGGTCGCCTGAGCGGATCGCGCGTGCATCTCCGCGCCGGGGCCGGTCGGCCCCGGCCGCAGAGGGCCTGACACCGATGCGTAGCGCCACCCCGGTTCTCCTCCTCGCGGCGGCGGCGCTCGCGCTCGTCGGCTGCGGCGATGCTGCCCACACACCGACGAGTGCCGAGCTCCGCGGGACCCAGTTCATGGCGACCAGCGCGAAGGGCCACGCCTTCGTCGAGGGCACCCCTCCGATGCTGGACTTCCGCGACGGCACCGTCTCGGCCACGGGCGGGTGCAACGAGACCCGAGGGTCGTACGCGATCCGCGGCGGGCGTCTCTCGCTCGGAAAGGACGCGATGCAGACGATGATGGGGTGCGGTACACCGCTCGAGCACCAGGACGACTGGCTCGACGACGTCCTCGACGCGCGGCCATCCGTCACCGTCGGTGACCACGGGAACACGCTCGTGTTGGCGACCCGTGATCAGCGCATCACCTTCGGGCGGCAGGGGCCGTCGGGTGGGCCGATGCCGATCGAAGGGCCGCACTGGACCGCGACGTCGCTGCACCAGACCGGCGCCTTCGTCGCGATCGAGGGTCCGATGGCGCATCCCACGCTCCGGATCAAGGGCGGGCACGCGAGCTTCTTCACCGGCTGCAATGCCGGGACGACCACCGCCAAGGTCACCGACCGCACCGTCGAGTTCGGCACGCTCGTCTACGGCAGCAAGGTCTGCCCCGGCTACGTGGGCCGCGTCGAGCGCCAGATGCTCGAGCTCCTGCACGGACCGGCGCAGTTCACCTTCTCGCGCCGGACGCTCATGCTCACCCGCAACGGCATCGGCCTGGATTTCGACGAACGCTGACGGCGCGCCGCCCGCCGCGAGCCGCGGCGCGCGGCGGTTCGGTCTTCTCGTGACCGTTTCGTCGCGTGGTGCGCGGCGGTGGCGGGTTGCCGCCGCGGTTCGGTCTTCTCGTGACCGTTTCGTCGCGTGGTGCGCGGCGGTTGCGGGTTGCCGCGGCGGTTCGGTCCTTCAGCGACCGTTTCGTCGCGTGCTGAGGATCGGATCGACGGGCGGTCCCGGTACGGGCGGCGCGAGGTTGGCCAGTCGAAAGGCCTCGATTCGGTCGATGGTGTCTTCTGGCCGGTAGTTGGCGGCAGCCCAGTCAACGCGCATGATCCGGAAGCCGTACGCCTCGAGCGCGGCACGCTTCGCGGCGTCGGCCGCGAGCTGGGCGGGTGACGAGTGGAAGCGATCACCGTCGGCTTCGACGATCGCGCGTGTCAGGGGAAACCACACATCGACTTCGAAGCCCCCGATCTGGGCGTTGTTGATCACCGGCGGGAGGCGGCTGTCGCGGATCAACGCGATGAGGATCCGCTCGAGCTCAGTGCGGTTGCGACCCGAGGTGTCGTCGAGTCGGAGGATCGCCGCCTCGAGCGCCCTCGTCCCCGGTGTCGGTTTGCGGCGCCCGAGTACTGCGTCGAGCGCAGCGGCATCGAAGAGTCGGAGATGCACGGCACGATCCAGGAGCCGATCGAGCCGGTGCGGGTCCGACGGGTCCGCGACATCGGCGAGCGTGCGGGCCACGGAGGTGCACGGGAGCCCGTCGATCTCGAGGACGTCGTCATCGTGGAGGTGAACGCTCTCGTGGATCACGAGCCGCGACTGCTGTCGGGGCGGGCGCCTCGGTACGACGAGGTGGACCGGATACCGCGGCGTACTCACGAGGTCCAGGACGTCGACCGCCGAATCGCGCGCGACGACGGAACCCGCGCCGACGCTCAGATGCGCCGCCCACCGGTCGCCGGTCGTCGACACCGTTCGGTGCAGCGAGTATGTGCCGCGAAACTGGCGATGCAGCACATGGTCCTCGGCCCATCGGAGCACCGTGCGCGAGCGCAGGCCGATGTCCATGAGCTGCGCGCGCGAGACGATCTCGCCCTGGGGCTCAGCGGCCGCTTGAATCGCCTTGAAGACGGTCGCGCGCTTACGTTCTGATTGTTCTCCCATATAAGGAAGAGGGTTTGGCGGCACGAAATTCGCCCCCCCCCCCCTGATGCAGAACTCGCGCGGGTTGCCGCGGCGGTTCGGTCTTCTCGTGACCGTTTCGTCGCGTGGTGCGTGGCGGTGGCGGGTTGCCGCGCCGGTTCGGTC
>JAVHXX010000213.1:5596-7667 GCA_031119595.1 Patulibacter sp.
TGACCGTTTCGTCGCGTGGTGCGTGGCGGTGGCGGGTTGCCGCGCCGGTTCGGTCTTCTCGTGACCGTTTCGTCGCGTGATGCGCCGCCCGCGCCCGGCCGCGCGGCCCACGCCGCCACTAGAACGCGTCGGCGAGCGACGCTCCGATCTGCTCGCGCACCGCGGCGCTGAAGGTGGCGAATTCGGGGCTGGCCCGGAGGTCGGCGGTGCGTTCGGTGTCGCCGAAGGGCGGGCGTTCGTCGAAGACGATCCGACCCGGGCGCGGACTCATGACCAGGACCCGTGAGCCGAGGAACACGGCCTCGTCGACGGAGTGCGTGATGAAGACCGCGCTCTTGCCGGAGCCACGCCAGATGCGGTGGAGTTCGCCCTGGAGTCGCTCGCGGGTCATGGCGTCGAGGGCGCCGAAGGGCTCGTCGAGGAGCATGAGCTGGGGGTCGTTCGCGAGCACGCGCGCGATCTGCGTGCGCTGCTGCATCCCACCGGAGAGCTCGTACGGCTTGGCCCCGGCGAAGTCCGCGAGGCCGACGAGCCGCAGATGCTCGTCGGCGATCGCGTGCCGCTCGCCCTTGGAGGCGCCTCGCAGGCGCGGCCCGAGGGCCACGTTCTCCCGCACGGTGTACCAGGGGTAGAGATTGGGCTGCTGGAAGACGATCCCGCGGCTCGGGTCCGGCCCGGCCACGCGCGATCCGTCGACGAGCACCTCACCCTCGCTGGGCTCGATGAAGCCCGCGAGGAGTGAGAGCAAGGTGCTCTTGCCACAGCCCGACGGCCCGACGATCACCACGAACTCGCCCGGATCGATCGTGAGATCGATCGGGCCGAGCGCGTGCGTCGCACGGCCGCCGTCGCCACGGTACTCGTGGCGGACACCGCTCACCTCGGTGCGCATCGGCTACTGCCCGGCGACCGCGGTGGCCGGCGCGGCGTTGACCGCGGCCTTGTAGTCGGCCTCCGGCTTCACGCTCGGGATCTGGCCGAGCTTCTGGTTGAACTGCGCCGCCGCGAACAGGTTCGTCGCGAGGCCACCGCCGAGGTAGTCCGCACCGATCTGCTCCTTCGCATCGAGGAAGATGAGGCCGGCGGCCTGCTTCTCCACGTCGGCGACGTCCAGGTTGAGTTCCGCGCCGACGTCCGTCGCCCACTGGGTCTTGTTCGAGCGGTAGAGCTCGACGGCCTTGTTCTCCTGTTCGACCCAGGTCTGCAGGGCGGCGGGGTAGGTCTTGGCGAAGTCGTTGCTGGCGACCGCGAGGTCGTACGTCGTCTTGCCCTTCTTCGCGAGCTGCGAGGAGTCGACGAGCACGTGGCCGCCGTCCTTGACGATCTTGTCGAGGTTCGGGTTCCACACGTACGCGCCGTCGATGTCACCACGCGACCAGGCCGCGTAGATGTCGTCGGGCTCGGCGTCGATGACCTTCACCTTCGACTGGTCGACGCCGGCGTCCTGGAGCGCGGCGAGCAGCGAGTAGTGCGACGTCGACGCCAGCGGCGTGGCGATCTTCTTGCCGACGAGCTGGTCGATGCTCGTGATGTCCTTCTTCACGACGAGCGCCTCGGCGCTGCCGATCACATCGTGGATCCACGGCACCTGGTAGGCCAGCGGCTGCGACAGGCCACGCGACACCGGGCTCGAGCCGGCCAGGCCGATGTCGAGCGACCCGGCCGCGATGGCCTCGTTCACGTCGCCGCCCGAGTCGAACGCCTTCCACTCGATCTTCGTGTTCGGGAGGGCCTTCTCGAGCCACTGCTCGTGCTTGACGACGAGGTCGCCGTTCGGGATCGCCTGGTAGCCGATCGTGAGGGTGGCCGGGGCCTTCGGCGCGCCGGGCGCGGCCTTCGCGGCGTCGGTCGAGTCGTCGCCACCGCAGGCGGCGAGTCCGGTGACGAGGGTGGCGGCGGCCAGGGCGGCGGCGCTGCGCAGGGGGCTGAGGTGCATGGTGGGTGGGTGCTCCTGGGTGGGACCCGGCGCGAGGCGACGGGCGGTGGACGGGTTCGGAGGGAAGACGGGGGCGCACATGCGGCGGCCGGCCACGCGCCGGGTGGCGCGCGGATCGACGGCGGCGGCGCGGGG
>JAVHXX010000214.1 GCA_031119595.1 Patulibacter sp.
CGACGCGACCAGCGCGCTCCCGGCCGACAACCCTGCGTTCACGAGCTCGACGGCGGGCAGCAGCAACGGTGTCGGCGTGACGACCGGAAGCGGCGGAGCCTGTGGCACATGGCGCATCCTCACCGCCGCGACCACCCCGAAGCGCGACAAGCGTGGCGTGAAGTCGACGACGACCCTGTCGGCCACGCTCCAGTGCGGGTCGCTCGCGCGCGGCACGAAGGTGCGCTTCGCGCTCGAGCTGCAGAAGAAGGGCAAGAAGAAGACGACGCCCTTGCAGACCGTCTACCTCCAGAACCTCAAGAAGGTGAAGGTCAAGGTGCACGGCCAGTTCGGAAAGGGCGATCTCCTCGTGCTGCTGCATGCGGTCAACGCGAAGACCCAGGGCGACGGCGTCTCGCGTATCCAGACCACGCGCCACCTGAACACGCCGAAGGCGCTGAGTTCGCGGTCGCGGGGCCGCGGCACCAGCCAGTTCGATCTACGGGGACGGGGTCGCCGTCGCCGACGCCTCCGCGGAGGTCGACGCCTTCGTGGTCGGGTCGAGCCGGATGATCGCGAGCCGCGTGCTCGCGTAGACGGGCGCGCCCTGCGGCTGGACCGGCGTGGCGGTCGTCGGGCAGGTCGGGTCGATGAGGGCGTAGCGGATGCCCAGCCGCCGCTCGATCACCCGGCCGTGGGCGGTATTCGCGAGGATCGACCGGCCGATGCGGGCGAAGTGCAGCTCGGCGCCGGGGCCGATGTCCTGGTTCGCGAGCGCGGGGTAGGTCGGGTGGCGCAGGAGCCAAGCCGAGAGGAAGCTCCAGCAGCGGTCCGTGGTGACGGGCTCGCCCGGACGCAGGTCGGCCGCCAGCGCATCGAGGCCGCGTAGCGAGGCCGGGTTCGCGAAGCCGTAGTAGCGGCGCACCGCGGAGGCCTGGTGCCAGGCCCCGCCCACGAGCACGACCGCGAGCACCGCGGCAACCACGGAGCCGCCGAGCGCCCCGACCCGCGGCGATCCACCGACGCGCCGCGCAGCACTCCACAGTGCCGCCGCGCCTGCCCCGACGACCGGTCCGACGGCGAGTGGCAGATAGAAGACCATCCGCGCGTAGTAGAGCGGCAGATGGATCACCCACACGTATCCGAGCACCGACGCCACGAGGCCGAGGGCCAGGGCGGGCCACGCGGGGGCGGGCAGGCGCCGCAGCGGCACGAGCACCAGCAGCGTGAGCGCCGTCGCGACGATCGCGATCCAGGTCAGGTCGCGGGTCACGATCGACAGGTCGACCTTGGTGGACAGGTAGTTCGTGTAGTCGAGGGTGCCGCCGGAGCCGGCCGAGCGGGTACGGATGTCGAGGGCCACCAGCAGCCCGAGCACCACGCCGAAGCCCACGATCCGCACGAGCGACCGCGCCGCTGCGGCGACATCCGCGCGGCCGGCCCGCAGCGCGATCACGAGTCGACCGAGGGCGACGCACCCAAGCACGGCCAGCAGCATCACCGAGGTCAGGCGGTGCGCGGCGGCCGTCGCCACGAGCGCCAGGGCGAGCCCGGCTTCGCCGCGGCGATCGAGGTCGCGACGCAGCCAGGCACCGAGCTGCGCGAGCACCAGCGCCACGATCACGAGCGCGCCGAGGTTCGCGAGGCCGTGCCAGCCGAGGATGTTCTGGCTCGCCGGGACGAGCGCGACCACGCCCGCGGCCACGAGTCCGCCGACGCGTCCGAAGAATGCGCGCGCATACGCGTACGTGGTGAGCACGAGCGCGACGCCGAGGCCGAGGATCGCCTGCGCGAGCGCACCGGCGGGCGCACCGCTCATGATGAGGGCCGGCCCGTAGATCGCGGGCATGCCCGGGTCCTCGCGGAACGGTACCCCGACGCCACCGAGCCAGTAGGGGTTGTCGATCAGGAGCTTGTGATGACGGGCGATCTCGTCGGCGTAGAGCAGGTACTTCGCCCAGTCGTTGCCGGGCACGGGCGTGGTGCCGACCACGCGCCAGCCGAGCACCGTCGCGGCGACCAGGATCGCTGCGAGCACGACGAGCTCGAGCAGCGCCGGGACGCGATCCCGGCGGGAGCCGACGGCGCCGTCGCGCGTCTCGACCACGGTGCTGTCGTCGACGTGCTCGGTGCCGCCGCCCGCAGCCGCGTCCACATCCTCGATGCCATCCACATCGCGCCGACCCTCGCGCACGGGGATTGCGAACCCGACGCCCACGAGGGCGAACAGCACCACCCGGGTCGACACGCCGGTGAGCGGCACGCCCACGCGCGAGAGCGAGATCATCGCCACGCTCGTGGCGGCGAGCCCCAAAGCTGGCATCGCCGCGATCCGCGCGAGCGGCGTCCGGCGGACCGGGCCGGGCAGCAGGCCCGCCAGTGCCGCACCCGGCGCGAGCAGCGCGGCGGCGGTGAGGACCAGCGACCGTACGCCGATCAGCGCGAGCAGCGCCTCGCCGAGGACCACCGCGGCGGCGAGCAGCCACGCGCCACCAGCCGCCACCACCCTCGGGTGGTGGCGGGTGACGACGGGGGTGCTGGGTACCATGCGCCCCTGATGATGCCGGTTTCTCGTGTTGCCGCTGCGGCGGTCGTCGTCGGCAGCGTCACCTTCGCTCCGCTCGGTGGCGTCTTCGAGCCGGTCGCACTGGCCGCCTCGACCCCCACGCCCGCCTCCCGGACGACCACTCCGGACGACGCCAGCACGAGCGGCGCCGACTCCTACATCCTCCCCGACAACGCCGATGCCGTCGCCGACGCGAACGCCGCCGCGTTCTACGGCCGGTACGACTCGACCTCGGGCGCGGCCGCGCTGCGCCGCGGCGTGTTCGTCGGCTCGGACCTCACCGCGTCCGTGGCCACCGCCGACCCGCGCGCCGCGAGTCAGCGCGCCGGCGTCGACGTGTCGGGCGGCGGCTGGCTGCGCACCGGCCTCCTGCTCGCCCTCGCGATCCTCCTGGCCGCCGGGGCCCTGTCGACCGTCTTCACCGCGCCGGCCCGCGCCGCCCTGCCGGCCGGCTTCGTCGGGGTGACCGCGGAAGACGTCTACGCCGGTGACGACGCCTACCAGGCGGCGATGTTCACGCGCCAGCGCGCGATCGGCATCACCACCGTCCGCCAGGTGTTCCGGTGGAACGAGATCGAGCCCCACCGCGACGTCTTCGACTACACCGCCACCGACCGGTTCGTGCAGGCGGCCGCGCTCCACGGCATCCGCGTGCTGCCGGTCCTCTTCGGCGAGCCCGACTGGGCCACCGCGCGCCCCGCCGGCAACACCGTCCGCAACACGTACGCCCCCAAGAGCGCGGGGGACTTCGCCGCGTTCGCGAAGGCGATCGTGAAGCGGTACGGCCCCGGCGGCACCTTCTGGGCCCAGAATGCGGCCATCAAGCCGTTCCCGATGCTGGCCTACCAGCTGTGGACCGAACCGAACCTCCCGATCTACTGGGGCGGCTCGGTGAACGCCGCCGCCTACGCGAACCTCGTCAAGGCCACGGCGCCGGCGATCCGCTCGCTCCAGCCGAGCGCCGTGATCATCAGCGGCGGCCTCCCGGACTCCCGTCTCGGCCAGGCACCGGCGACGTTCCTGAAGCTGTTCCTGCGCGCCGGTGGCGGCGCGGCGATCACGGCCGTCGGCGTGCACCCGTACGCAGGCACGAACGCGCAGGTCTACAAGCTCACCCTCAAGATGCGCACCACCCTGAACCGCTTCACGGGCGGCAAGAAGATCGGCCTCTACGTGACCGAGATCGGGTGGGCCGTCGGTGGGCCGAAGGCGAAGAACCGCACCGTCTCCGCGAAGCGCCAGGCGTCGCTCGTCCCGGCGATGTACAAGACCCTCGCGCGGCACCGCGCGAAGCTCAAGCTGCGTGGCGTCGTCTACTTCGCGTGGCGCAGCCTCCAGCCGTACCCGGGCCGTACGGACTTCTGGGGCCTGCGGACGGGCCTGCTCGACATGAACGGCAACAACATGCCCGTCGTCGCCACGCTCACGAAGACCCTCAAGGGCCTGAAGTGAGGCAGCCGACCGCCCTCGTGGCGGCCGGCCTCGCCTTCACCTTCGCCCTGACCGGGTGCGGGTCGTCTCCCGCCGACGGCCCGGCAACCGGCGCCACCGCGTCGTCGACCACGACGGCGCAGGGCAGCCTCCCGAAGGGCTTCTTCGGCGTCGTGGCCCCCGAGCTCTACCCGGCGACCGACGCTGACCTCAACCAAGCCCTCGACGCCCAGGCGAAGGCCGGGGTCGGCCTGCTGCGGCAGTCGTTCCTGTGGCAGTACGTCGAGCCCGAGCCCGGCACCTTCGACTACGCCAAGTACGACCGCCTCGTCGGCGCCGCGGCGCAGCGCGGCATCGCCATCCTGCCGATCATCTTCGGGGTGTCGCCCGGCGAGGGGGCGAAGGCGAAGCCGGGGGCGAAGGTCACCGACACGACCACGATGCCGCCACTGCACGACGCCCACTTCGCCGCGTACGCGGTGCGGCTGGTGCAGCGGTACGGCCCGGACGGCGCCTTCTGGAAGGACCATCCGAAGATCCCCAAGCTCCCGATCACCTCGTGGCAGGTCTGGAACGAGCCCAACCTCAAGGCCTACTGGGGCGGTACCCCGGACGCCACCGCCTACGGCAAGCTCCTCAAGACCACGGCCAAGGCGATCCGTGGTGCCGATCCCAAGGCGCAGATCGTGACCGCCGGCCTGCCGAACAGCAAACTCGGCGGATCGCTCTCGACCTATGTGCGCACGATGATCAAGCGCGCCGGGCCGGGCAGCTTCGACGTCCTCGCGGTGCACCCGTATGCGCAGTCCGCCGCCGATGTCCTCGCCTCCGCCAAGCAGACCGAACAGGTCGCCGAGGCGGCCGGTGCCGGCGACATCGGCCTGTGGATCACCGAGGTGGGCTGGGCGACCGACGCCCCGAGCAGTCCGTTCACGGTGGGGGAGACCCAGCAGGCGCAGCTCGTCGGCGATCTCCTGCGGCAGTCCGCCGACCAGGCGACCGCGCTGCGGTTGCGCGGCGTCGTCTACTACGCGTGGCGCGACGCCCCGGTCTACGAGGGCGGCACCGACTTCTGGGGGCTCCACACCGGCCTCGTGAAGCGCGACAACGCCGTGAAGCCGTCGCTCACGACCTTCGCCGACACGATCAAGGCGATCCGCTCCGGCGGCTGAGCGGCCGGAGCGATCCGGCGCTCTCGGGCGAGTTCAGCTCACGCGGTACGTGAGCGGGCACGAGGTCGTGTCCGCGGCGAGCGTGCCGGTCTGCTTCGGGTAGGTCGCCCAGAGGCCGTAGACGCCCTTGCCGGGCGGCGTGACCGTCGCCGAGAACCGGCCGGCCTTCGTAGTCTTCACCGTGACCGCCGTGCGCGGGGTGCCGTCGCCCTTGGCCCACTGGAGGTTGACCTTCTTGCCGGCGACGGCGGGCAGCACGCTGCCGCTGACCTTCACCGCCTTCCCGCGAGCGAGCTTCCGGCCGGGCTTCGTGTCGCCGAGGACGCCTGCGGGCGAGGTCTTGAGCAGGAGGTGGGCGCCGATCTTCGTCGCGTTCGTCGTGCCTGCGGCAACGGTGATCGGGGTGGTGGCGAAGAGCGTCTGCGGATCGACGAAGGGCGTCGGCCCACCGGCGAGCGGGCTCCCCGCGGGGTACGTGCCGAGCACCTGCGGCTGCACCTTGAAGCGCAGCGTGTAGTCGGTGTCGATCCACGGCGCGCGGCGGCCGGTCGCGTAGCGCACGGCGAAGCGGCTGTGCGCGCCGGCGGGCAGTGCGAGGTCGATCGTGGCGGCGCCGGTCGAGTACCCGTGGAAGGCCTGGTCACGCGAGGAGCAGAGCGCGCCGAAGCTCGGGTCGGTCGTCACCTGGCCGATCGTGCCGGGGCCGCTCTGGAAGACCTCCTGCAGCGGCCCGTCGAGTGACTCGCCTTCGTCGCCCCCGCCGCGCGTCGCGAACTTCGGGGGCGTGAGCACGAGGCTGAAGCGCTCGTCCTGCGCGCCGGCGACGAAGTCGAAGTAGTAGATGACCTCGTGCGTGCTCGCGTTGGCGACGTCGGGCGACCGCACCGTGCCGACGACCTGCACGGCGGCGGCCGGCGATGCGAGCAGGGCGGGGGAGAGGAGCGCGCCGCCGACGAGGCCGGCGGTGAGGAGCGAGCGCGAGGGCACGACCCGTTGGTCGGCAGCCCGGGCGCGGGTGAGAGCAATTCCCATGGCCTCTCCTACGCGCACGATCGACCTCGCCTGACGGCTTTCCGGTGTGGCGTGCCCGTTCTGGCGGGCCGGCCGTGGGTCAGGGCCCGTCGGGCGTGAACAGCGCGACGGTGAAGGCGCCGTGGCGCCGGTCCATCTTCACCGCGCGGGCGGCGAGGCGGGGCGGCAGCGGGTAATACCCGACGGTCTTCATCTCGACCGTGCGCAGCCCGTGGTGGGCGGCGAGGTCGACGAGCGCCTTCGCCGTGAACAGCCGCAGGTGGGTGCGGCCGGCGTCTTCGTGCGCGGTGCCGTCGGCAGGGTTCTTCGGGTTGCCGAGGATGACCTCGTCGCTCACGTGCATCGGCATCGGCTGGTAGCCGAGGGCGAGCGAGATCACGTTGTGCCAGGAGCCGAGGTTGTTGGTCGAGACGCACGCGATGCCGCCGGGACGCAGCACGCGCCGGATCTCCGTGAGGAACTGATCGGTGCGGCGCACGTGCTCGATGATCTGGTTCGCGAGCACCACGCCGAACTGGCCGTCGGCGAAGGGCAGTCCCTCGTCGACGTCGCCCAGGGTCACGGTGATCCCGCGCGAGGCGGCTTCGTCGACGTGCTCGGGCATGAGCTCGATGCCGTGCACGTCGGTGATGCCGAGGCGCTTCGCGACCCGCTCGCTGAACTCGCCCTTGTGCGGGCCGATGTCGAGCATGGGGCCGGTGGCGACGCCGCCGAGGGCGTCGAGGATGGCCTGGCGGTTTGCTTCTTCGGTCGCCTCGAAGACCCGTGTGAGCGCGGAACCCATGGCGCTACGTACGCGCGGCGCGTTGCCGCGCTGACGCTTGGTGGGGAGGGGCGGCTGAGCGGGGGAAATGGCGACGGACCTTGCTCGGGGCGGAGGGCGCGACCGAGGTGTGGGCGGCAACGCTACCGGACGCACCCAGGTGCTTTCCAGCGCGGAGGAGCTTCCTCACGTGTGATCGGCCGCGGCGGCGCACCATCCGACGCGACCCGGCATCTGTTCGAAGATCACACAACACCGTCATGGCCAGGTCCAGCGGTAACCGCGCGTCCGCTTTGGCGCGCCCGGAGCATTGTTCACCGGATTCCGGTCAGGCCCGATGGACAAACTCACGGTGTCAGGCATGGCCGAAGCGGTCGTTGTACTGGCCAATTTCGACTGCAATGCTCACGCCACTGCCCACTTGTGGGACGCCTGCTTGTCGCCTCGCCCTCCCGGCGGCTCGGATCCACCGCCTTCACCCGGAGCGTTTCGACGAGATGACGGACACCTTCGCCGCGAGCCCATCCACCACCGAGGATGCTGCCGCCGCCCGCCTGCTGCGGCGCGTCGTCTCCCAGTGGCCGCTCGTGATCGCCTGCGCCCTGATCGCGGCCGTCGCCGGCTACTTCGCCGCGAACAGCCGCCCGAAGGAGTACCA
>JAVHXX010000215.1 GCA_031119595.1 Patulibacter sp.
GCGCTGCGGGCGGCCGACGTCCCCGTCGGCAGCGGCGAACTCCTCGACGCCTCCCGGGCGCTCCTCGCCGTCTCCTGGGACGAGGAGGTCACCGTGCGCGAGGCGCTCGCGGCGACCATGACGAAGACCGCCGACCACCGCGAGCGGTTCCTCGTGGTCTGGGAGGAGGTCCTGCGCCACGCCGCGCTCCGGGCCGCGCTCGACGCGCAACGGGCGCTCGGTGGTGCCGGCGACGGCACCGAGATCCGCGATCCCGGCCGCAGTGGTGACGCCGACCCCGGGGATGCCGAGGCCGACGGCGCCGGCGAGGGTGGCGAAGGCGGCAGCGGCGAAGCCGGCACGGGCGAGGGCAGTGGCAGCGGAGCCGGCTCCGAGTTCGACCTCGACGAGCTGTCGCGCGCCGTGCAGGAGGCGCTCGGCCAGGGCTCGGGTGCCGGATCGGGACAGCTTCGCGACCTCGTGCGGCTCGCGATCCAGGCGGCGCGCCAACAGGAGTCGGGGGTCGTCGGCGTCGACGTCCAGCGCATCCGCCGCATGCTCGGCGTGAACCGTGGCGGCGAGGGTGCCGAGCGGCTGTCCGAGGACGCCCTGCGGAAGTTCACCGAGCTGCTGCGTCGCGAACTCGAGGAGCAGCGCACGCTTCGCACCGGCGAGATGCCGCCGTCGCGGGCGGTCGCCCAGCTCGGGCGCGATCTGTCGCTCGGTCAGGCGCCCGACGAGGCCGCGATCCGCAAGGCGATCAACGCGCTCCGCCGCGAGCTCGCCGTCGCCGGCCACAGCCGCCGGGGCCCGCGGTCGGGTCCGATCGATCTGCGCCGCACGATCCGCGCGTCGCTGGGGACCGGCGGCGTGCCCGTCGAGATCGTGCCCCGACGCCAGCATCCCAAGCGCCCTCAGCTCGTCGTCATCTGCGACGTGTCGACCTCGGTGAGCAGCTCGGCCGTCTTCTTCCTGAGCGTCGTCGCCGCCCTCGCCGACTCGTTCTCACGCCTGCGCAGTTGGGCGTTCATCGAGGTCGCCGACGAGGTCACCGACCTGTGCCTGCAGGCGACGTCGGCACGCGAGCTGGGTCGGACGATCACGAAGGAAGCCCAGGTCGCGGACGTCACCGGATATACGGACTACGGCCGGGTGTTCAAGCAGCTGGCCGTCGATCTCGAGGATGTCGTCGACCGCCGAACCACGCTGATCGTCCTCGGCGACGCCCGCACGAACGGACGAGATCCGGGCCTGGCAGCGTTCGCGTCGCTCGCGTCGCGCGCCGGCCGGACGCTCTGGCTCAATCCTGAGCCGGAGCTGTACTGGGACTACGGCGACTCCGAGAGCACGCGCTACGCGAAGTGGTGCGACATGCACCGCTGCGCCACCGCCGCCGATCTCACCGGGCTCGCGAAGCTGCTCACCACGCGCTGAGCGCACCGTCGGTCGCTAGGGTTGACGCGAGCAGGGGAGCCGATCATCGGCTGAGAGGGCGCACCGGGCGCCGACCCTTTGAACCTGTGGGCTCACACCCGCGTAGGAAGCCACCGTTGTCCGTCTCCCGAGACACGCCGCCCGCGGCGCCCCCGATCAGCCCCACCCCGCTCCTCGTATGCCGAGGCGCCGCGGTCACGCTCGGCGGAACTCCGATCGTCGCCGGAATCGACCTCACCGTGTCCGCAGGCGAGACCGTGGCCATCGTCGGCCGCAGCGGGTGCGGCAAGACCACGCTGCTCCACCTCCTCGCCGGTCTGCTCGCGCCCTCGATCGGCACGGTCGAGGCACACCCTGCGGCGCTCATGCCGCAGCGCGACGGCCTCATGCCGTGGGCCTCGGCGCGCGACAACGCGGCACTCCCCCTCCGGCTCGCAGGCATGCCGAGACGCGAGGCGCGCGCCCTCGCCGACGGGCAGCTCGGCGCGCTGGGCCTCGCCGGCGCGACCCATCGGCGCGTCGCGCTGCTCTCCGGCGGAATGCGCCAACGCGTCGCCCTCGCCCGCACGCTGCTCACGGGCCGCAGGCTCCTGCTCCTCGATGAACCCCTGGCGGCCGTCGACGCGCTCACGCGCAGCGAACTCCACGGCCTCCTGCTCGCGCACCTCGCCCGCGACGGCCACGGCGCCGTGATCGTGACCCACGACCTCGACGAGGCGGCGCTCCTCGCCGATCGGATCCTCGTGATGACGCGTCCGGAGGGCGGCACCGACGAGGGTGCGGAGCCGGCGACGCTCAGCGCCGGACCGGCCCTGGCGGGCCGCCCTGGCGAGCGCCTCGACCACCGCGGCGGCGATGCCCTACGTGAGCGTCTCCTGGCCACCCTCGGAGCGAACACATGAGTCGAACACATGACGGGCTCGATTCCCCTGTGAGCAGGCGAAACACCCGCGCCGACAGCCGGATCTTGAGGACCATCGGCCCCGTCCTGGTCCTGGCGATCCTGCTCGGCGCCTGGCAGGCGCTGGCTCGCCTGCGGCACATCGACCAGATCGTGCTGCCGGCCCCGACCGACGTCGCCCGGTCCCTGTGGAACGACCGCAGTCTGCTCACCGAAGCGCTCGGGCGGACCACCGAGATCGTCCTGCTCGGCGTGGTGATCGCCGCTGCCGTCGGCCTGCTCGTCGCCGTCCTGCTGCATTGGTCGCCCGCTGCGCGCCGTGCCCTGGAGCCGTTGCTCGTCGGGTCACAGGCGATCCCGATCCCGGTGCTCGCCCCGCTGCTCGTGATCTGGCTCGGGTTCGGCCTCGCACCGCAGCTGGTCCTCGTCGCCATCGTCGCGTTCTTCCCCGTCGCCGTGGCCTCGCGGGATGCCCTCGCCGGCCTGTCCCCCGAGACCGACCTCGTCCTGCGCAATCTCGGCGCCTCGCGGGTTCAGCGCCTGCGCCTGGTCGAACTGCGTGGCGCCCTGCCCGGCATCCTCACGGGACTGCGCCTCGCGGTCGTCTTCGCGGTGATCGGAGCCGTGTTCGCCGACTCGAGCGGGTCGACCGCGACCACCGTCGCCGATCCCACGAGCAGCGCAGGACTCGGCCGGGTGGTGCAGGATGCAATCCCACAGCTCGACACCGCGCGCGCCTTCGCCGCGATCGTGCTGCTCGCCGCGCTCGCCCTGCTCCTCTTCTGGTCGCTCGGCGCCCTCGAACGCCGCCTCGCCCCCGCCCCGTCTCCGTCGCCTCCCCTCCGAAGGACCTCCCGATGAACCTCCCCGGAACGCGCGTCCTGCTCTCGCTGCTGCCGATCGCCGCCCTCGGCGTGCTCGCCACCGGCTGCGGCGAGATGAAGGAGACGCAGAGCCAGGTCACCGAGCGCGACCACGTCACGCTCATGCTCGACTACTTCCCGAACGCCGACCACGCCGCGATCTACGCCGCCCAGGCCGACGGCGACTTCGCTCGCGCCGGCCTCGACGTGACCATCGAGGCGCCGTCGGACGCCACCACGCCGCTCAGGGCGCTCGAGGCCGGCCAGACCGACTTCGCGATCTCGTACGAGCCCGACATCCTCCTCGCCCGCGCGAAGGGCGCCAAGGTGCAAGGCGTCGAGGCGCTCGTGCAGAAGCCGCTCACCGCGGTCATCTCGCTCCCGAAGCACCCGATCGAGACCGCCGCGGACTTCAAGGGCAAGACGATCGGCACCGCCGGCCTGCCGTACCAGCAGGCCTACATCGACACGATCCTCCAGAAGGGTGCGGTCGACCCCAGCACGGTGAAGACGAGCAACCTCGGCTTCAACCTCGTCGGACCGCTGGTCGCGGGCCGGGTCGACGGCGTCCTCGGAGCCTTCTGGAACTACGAAGGCGTGCAGCTCGCGCGCGAGAAGAAGAAGCCGGTCATCACGAAGATCGAGGACCTCGGCGTGCCGATCTATAACGAGCTCGTGTTGACCGCGTCCGAGGACACCGTCCGCAACAAGGGCGAGGTCGTCCGGCGACTCGTGCAGGCGATCGGGTTCGGTGCGGCGGCCGTCAAGCGCGACCCCGAAGCCGCCATCGAGCCGCTGCTCAAGGCCTCGAAGGGGCTCGACAAGGGCCTGCAGCTCGCGAGCCTGAAGGCCACGATCCCGGTGATGTTCCCGGAGGACACCTCCCACCCGTACGGCTGGATGGACGTCGAGGCGTGGGCCGCGTACTGCCGCTGGATGCAGGCCAACCACCTCATCACCGACAACAAGCTCTTCGCGCGCGCGTTCACGAACGAGTACCTGGCCGGCGAGGGCGTCGGCGACAAGACCGACAGCTGATCACGCGCGGGCACGGCTGGAAACGGCCCGCAAACACGGGGGAAGTCACGCCAGCGGTGCCGAGCGGCACCCGCTCACGGGTTCAAGCCATGAACAGGTGCTCGGCGGCGTAGCCGCGCCACGGCGAGAACCGTGACACGAGTTCGTGGACCTGGTGTTCGGTCGCCAGCGGCGGACGCCCGCGTCGGTCTCGCCGGAGCATCGGCGGTGCTTCGGGCGGGAGCGCCACCCCGGCGGCCCGGGCGGCCCACTCCCCGGGACGGCTGTGGTCGAAGGCGCGCATCGCCGGGGCCGGCGCGAGCTCGACCAGCCCCTCGTGCATGAGCCGCCCGACGCTCTTCAGCAGGCCGAGATCGCCGGACGGCGAAGCGTCGGGTTCGCCCTGACCGCGGAGCGCGAGGCAGGAGAGCGTCCACGAGCCGAGTCCGGGCACGGATCGCAGACGCCGCCACGCGGGCACGCGATCCTCGGCATCGAGGTCGAGGCCACGGACCAGGAGCCGACAGGTCTCGCGCAGCAGGAGCGTGCGGCGCGCGGAGAGTCCCATGCGCTCGATCTCCGCCGGGGCGAGGCGGAGCACCTCGGCCGGCGTCGGCGCGTCGCGCAATCCGGTGCGATCGCACTGCACGCCGGCGGCACGCACCAGGCGCTTCTGGATCACGACGGCCTCGTCGAACTCGATGAGCTGCTCGGTGATGGCCCACAGGAGCGCCTCGTGGGGCCGATAGCGCACGTTCGGACGCAGCCAGGGCCGCCGGCGGACGAGCGGCCCGAGGACCGGGTCGTGCCAGGCGGCATCGAGGAACGGGCGGTGGTCGATGTCGACGCCGAGCGTCCGGCGCCACCGCGCGAGCGCGCGCTCGGCGAGGGCGACGTCAGGCGCCCACGCGCCGAGCACCACGGGGCCGGTTGCGCGGGGCCGCGCCGCCCGCAGCAGCACGATCTGGTCGTCCTCACGGACGATCCGTTCGAGGATGCCGTCGCGGCGCCGCCCGACGCCGTCGCGCCCGGCATTCGGAAGCCGGTAGGGCGCGACCGGGTCCACGCTCACGCGGACGTGCGCGAGTCCGGCCAGGGGGTCGTCGATGGGTGGGGCGTCGGCGAGGATCGGCGAAGCCTACGCCTCTCCCCGGACCCCGTGCACGAACACCTGTACCCCGTCGACAGCCAGCGCTGGGCGAGCCATCGTGGATGAGATTCGGCCGCCGCGCGAACGAGCAAGTACGGACGTACGGCTCGTTTGCGCGGCGGCCGAAGATCGCCGCGAGGGCCGCCCAGCTCAGCGCTGTCGCGAGCCGCCAGGCGAGCCCGGCACGGCCCCTAGCGGTCGAGGAGGTGAAGATCCACGAGGAGGCTCGTGGTCTTCTTGGTGCGCAGCTTGCGGCGCTTGCGGCTCGAGCCGGGGGCGACGATCACGCGGTTGCGCGAGCGACGCGGGAGCACGGCGGCGAGCACGAGGCCGGTCACGATGCCGGCGCCGCCGATGGCCGCGGCGCGTGCGGGGCCGGAGAGCTCGACACGACGGGTGACGGGGCGAGCGATCGGCCGCGGCGCCTCACGGTCGGCGACCAGCGTCCCTTCGGCCGCAGCGACGATGGCCTCGCCGCGTGCCGGATCGATCGGTTCGCCTGCCGGGTCGTAGGTCACGCCTTCACCGTACCGCGCGGCCGGGACGGTGGCGACCGGTCCGGCCACCGCTGCCCGCTCGGAGCGGGCGGCGGCGACCGCCGCGGTGGGTCAGGCGGCGTCCCACGGGATCGGGGCGGGAAGCGGCTCGGCACCCTCGGCGAGCACCTGCTCGTAGACGCGGTACTTCTTCACGAGCTTGCCGTTCATGCCCTGCATCGCCCAGTTCATGGCCTTGTTGGTCTCGAGGATCCAGCCCATCTCGCCGGTGCGCACGGGGGTCTCGTGGGCGACGCGGAAGTGCTCCTCGTAGAGCAGGGCGGCCGCGCCGGTGTGCTGCGACTCCGGCTCCACGCCGAGGAACCCGACGCGGATACGGTCGATCTTGCGGCGGCCGAACAGGTAGTGGTGGAGCGTCCACGGGGCGACGGTGCCGTTCATCTTCCGCAGCACCTGGTGGATGTCGGGGAAGGTCAGCGCCATGCCGACGACGTGGTCGTTCTGGTCGACCGCCTTCATCATCCAGCGGGAGTCGAACACGAGGTGGAACTCTTCGACGAGGCCCTTGATGTCGGCGTCGCTGTAGGGCGTGAACCCCCAGTTCCTCGACCACGCGGCGTTGAACAGCCGACGGAAGTCCTCGCTGATGTCCTTCTTGAGGCTGCGACGGGTGATCTTCTCGAGCCGCAGGCCGTGCTCGGTGCGGGCGGTCTCGGCGGCGGCGAAGATCGCCGGGTGGACCTTGTCGCGGTCGTCGATCTCGAGCGCCCACATGTTGAGGTCCATCGCCTTCGTGAGTCCGGCCTCCTCCACGCGCTGCTGGTAGTACCGCGGGTGCCAGGGCTGGGCGAGCATCGGTGCGATGTCGAAGCCCTCGATGAGCACGCCGGACTCGTTGTTCATCTGGAAGTCCATCGGGCCGACCATGCGATCGCGGCCCTTCGGCTTCAGCCACGCGGCGGCGGCATCGAGCAGGGCACGGAGGATCTCGGCGTCGTCCTCGAACTCCAGGAACCCGAACATCCCCCAGTCGTTGCCGTGGTACTCGTTGAAGTTGCGATCGATCTGCGCGGTGATCCGCCCGACCACCTTCCCGGCGCGCTCGGCGATGAAGTACTCGGCCTCGCCGTGGGTGAAGAAGGGGTTCTGCTTCTTGCTCAGGAAGATCTTGCGCTCGAGGCGGAGCGGCGGGACCCAGAGCTGCGAACTACCATGCAGGCGGTAGGGAAGCGCGATGAACTGCTTCAGGTCCTGTTTCGAGGAAACGGGCCGGACGACCAGGGAATCGGTGCTGGACACGCGGAAGAATGTAGAGGATGACCCGGTGACCACCGACCCCAGCGCGGAACAGACCCAGGCCGTCACGGACCCGATCGAAGGGGCCGCCCCGACGTCGGGTGCCGCCACCGGTACGCCACCCCGCGCTGCCGTCGATCTCTTCGCGCGCATCGCGACGAACGAGCGTCTGCTGCAGTGGAAGGAGGGCAGCAAGTACGACCTGTCGCCGTACTTCCGCACCGCCGAGTCGGCGGCCGCGCCGATCATGCGGATGGAGGGCAAGGACCGGGTGATGCTCGGCTCCAACAACTACCTCGGGCTCACCGGTGACCCGCGCGTGCTTGCGGCGGCCCACGACGCGATCGACAAGTACGGCAGCGGCCTCACCGGCTCGCGCCTGCTCAACGGCACCATCCCGCTCCACGTCGAGCTCGAGACCGAGATCGCCGAGTGGATGGGCA
>JAVHXX010000216.1 GCA_031119595.1 Patulibacter sp.
GCCGTGAAGAACACGGCTCCGAGCCCGACCGGGCCGTCGGCGTCGATCGTGGCGACCGGGGCACCGTCCTGGGCGAGCTTCGCGGCGAGCTCGTCGAGGGCGGCGCTGGGGTTCTTCGTGTCGCGAATGCGCAGGATCACGCGGTCGTCGCCGAAACGACCCGACGTGCCGGTCGGCTCACCGGCGACGGGCAACAGGCCCTTGCCGTGCTTGCCGGTCGACTCGGCGACGAGCTGCTCGAGCCAGAGCTCGACCCCGCCGAGCGACGGGTCGGCGATGATCGTGAGCTTGTCGCGGCCGGCCTTCGCGGCCTCGCCCCACAGGAGGCCCAGCGAGAGGGCCTGGTTCGCATCGGGATCGGCGTCGTGGCTCGCCTCGGCGGCCGCCACGCCACTGGCGAGGAGCCCGGCCGCGTCGAAGCCGGCAACGGCGGCCGGGGTGAGCCCGAAGGCGGTCAGGGCGCTGTACCGACCGCCGACCTCGGGGTCGCCGTAGACGATGTCGCGGAAGCCGCGCTCCTTGGCGAGCGCTTCGAGATCGGAGCCGGGATCGGTGACGACGGCGAAGGCGTCGGCACGATGCTCGAACTGCTCCCAGAGGAGTTCGAGCTGGCTACGCGTCTCGAGGGTGCCACCGGACTTCGACGAGGCGATCACGAACGTGTGCTGCGGGTCGAGGCCGGTGATGGCCTCGAGGACCGCCGCGGGGACGGTCGAGTCGAGGACGCGCAGCTCCGGCGCCCCGGGCACCGCGGAGAAGGCACGCGACAGGACCTCGGGCGCGAGGCTCGATCCGCCCATGCCGAGCACGATCACGACGGAGTCGCCGCGTTCCTTGGCCCCGGCGGCAAGCGCCTCGAGCTGCGGGAGCAGGGCACCGGAGCGCTCGCCGACGTGCAGCCAGCCGAAGCGGTTGGCGACCTCGGGCTGGCCGGCCGGGCCGAAGACGGTGTCGTCACCGGCCCAGATCCGCTCGGCGATCCGCTCGGTGACGGCCTCGATCCCGGCCGAGATGACCGACGCCTCGAGGTCGGCGGGGAGGGAGAACG
Source organism: Patulibacter sp. (assembly GCA_031119595.1). GTDB lineage: Bacteria > Actinomycetota > Thermoleophilia > Solirubrobacterales > Solirubrobacteraceae > JAGIBJ01. Next base: position 1,049 of record JAVHXX010000216.1, read on the forward strand.
TGAGCGGGGCGGGCACGGCGGTCATGCGGACGCCTTCGTGGCCGCGATGCGCTTCTCCTCGATCGTCGCGAGGAGTGCATCCATCGGCTCCTCGAACTTCGAGATGCCCTGCGAGAGCAGCAGCTCGGTCACGTCGCCGAGGTCGATGCCCGCGGCCGCGATCGCGTCGAGGTCGGCGGTCGGGTCGATCGCGGCGGTGCCGGCGACGATCGTGCCGGACTCGGCGGTGGCCTCGACCGTTCCGAGCGGCATCGTGTTGACCGTCTCGGCGGCGATGAGCGAGTCGACGTACTTCGTGCTCGTGTACGCCGGGTCCTTGACGCCGGTCGACGCCCACAGCGGCCGCTGCGGCCGGGCCCCGGCGGCTTCGAGGGCGGCGAACCGCTCGCCCTGACGGATCTCCAGGTACAGCTGGTAGGCGGCGCGGGCGTTCGCGATGGCGGCCTTGCCACGCAGCACCGGCTCCTCGGCCTTGCCCTCGAGGCGCTTGTCGACCTCGCTGTCGACGCGCGACACGAAGAACGACGCGACCGACTCGACCGCGAGGTCGAGCCCTTCGGCCTGGCGGCGCTCGAGGCCCTTGAGCCAGGCCTCGAGGACCTTGCCGTAGGCCTCGGTCGAGAAGAGGAGGGTGACGTTGACGTTGATCCCGCGGTAGAGCGCCTCCTCGATCGCCGGCAGGCCCTCGTCCGTGCCCGGGATCTTGATCATGAGGTTCGGGCGGTCGACCCGCGCGTGGTACTCGATGGCCTGCGCGATGGTCTTGTCGGAGTCGCGGGCGAGGTCCGGGTCGACCTCGAACGAGACGAAGCCGTCGGCGCCGCCGGTCGCGTCGTAGACCGGACGGAGCACGTCGCACGCGTCGCGGACGTCCTGGGCGGCGATCGTGCGGTAGATCTCGCGCGCGTCGAGGCCGTCGGCGGCGAGCGAGGCGATCTGGTCGTCGTACTCGTCGCTCTTGAACGCCTCGCCGAAGATGGCGGGGTTCGTGGTGACACCGTGGAGGACGTACTCGTCGCGCCACTGCTCGAGCGTGCCGCCCGTCAGGTACGACCGTTTGAGGGAGTCCAGCCACACGGCCACGCCCGCGTCGGTGAGGGCTTGGAGTTTCGGATTCGGTGTGGTCATCGCGAGACCTCCGGTCGAAGAAGGGGTGAAGCGCGTCGCGAGCATCGCACAGCCTGCGGCCCCATCCGGTGATTTTGTTGACGAGCGGCCGTGCGAGCCGGTCTCGTCTTCGACCCTAGGGGTTCCGGAACCCGCGCCAGACGGATTCCGTGCGTTCGATGCCGGTCGGGGGATGGCGCCCGACGGACCGGAATCAGTGCTTCGACGCCTTCTTGAGCGTGAGCGTCGCCGACGACGTCGCCTGTGTCTTCGTCCCGGCGCTCGTCTTGCCGGTGATCGTGACGAACACCTTCAGCTTCCGCTTCGCGGCGAGCTGCTTCCGGCCCGTGGCGTTCAGCTTGAGCATGACGGTCTTCTTCACGTTCGCGACGAGCGTGAACGTCGCGGTGCCGAGGATCACGGCCTTCGGCTTCTTCTTGGTCGTCTTCTTCGTCGCGCGGGCGGCCGAGGCGGTGACCGCCGCGCCGGTCGAGACGGTCACGGTGCCGGTGGCGTTCGACGCGCTCTGCAGCAGGAAGCTGACGGCATTCCCGCTCACCGCGAACGTCGTCCCCGAGCCGGCGGCCAGGCCCGGGCTTCCGCCGACGGTCCCGAGCGACGGCCCGGACGGAGGCGCGATGCTGCCACCGACGACCGGGGCGGGGGTCGGCGTCGGGGCGACGACCGGCGTCGGATCGCCCGTGGGCGTCGGCGTGGGGGTGGGGGTCGGGGCGCCGCCGCCTCCGGCGGTTGCGACGGCGGCCAGGCCGCTCGTGGATCCGCCGCCGACGGCCACGCACAGGCTCGACGTCGGACAGCTCACGTCGGCGACGTTCATGCCCGCGCCGAGCACGTGGTCGGTCGACGACCAGGTGCCCGAGCCGCCGGCCGGGTCGGTCGAGCTGAACACGAACCCGCCGTAGACGCTCGATCCGACGCAGAGCCCGGTGGAATCAGGTGCGCAGCTGAGGTTCGAGACCTGCTGGAACGCCGTCGACGACCAGTCGCTCGCCACGCCCGACGGCTTCTTCGTGGCGAAGAGCGCGTCGCCGATGTCGTCGCCGACCACGCACGCCGGTGCCGCGGTGCAGGCGACCGCCGTGAGGCGGTTGGAGTACGAACTTCCGTTGAACGGCACGATCTTCGATGCCGTCCACGCGGCCGGAGCGGCCGAGGCGCTCGTGGAGTAGTAGACCCACAGCGCGCTCGAGGCGACGCAGAACGACGGCGTGCACGACACCGAGTTCCAGGCCTGCTGCGCGGACGGCTTCGACGTCCAGGAGGCGGCGTTCCCCGGAGTGCCGGTCGACCACACCTTCGACCCGAGCGGATCCGTCGCCACGCAGCTCGACGCCGACGAGCAGGAGAGGTCGTTGAACCGCGCACCCGCGTAGGTGGTCGCGGTCCAGGTGCTGGCGCCGCCCGCCGGATTCGTCGACACGAGCAGGTGGCCGGCGTCGTCCCCCGCGATGCAGAGCGTCGCCGTCGGGCAGGTCAGCGCCGTCACCGTGCCCGTCGAACCGCTCACGGTCGCGGCTCCACTCGACCAGGCGCCTCCGGCCGGATCAGCCGTCACGGCGATCGTGTCGTTCGCGCCGCCGGCGACGCACAACGTGGTGGAGGGGCAGGCCACGGTTGACAGGGCCTTGCCGGTCTCCACCGACGCGGCCGGCGACCAGGTGAGCGCCCCGGCCGCCCCGGCCGGCGCGGCCACGCCGAACAGCACGCCGAGGATCAGCAGGAACGGGGCGAGAGCACGGCGCACGCGGCCAGGCTACGGCTGCGCCCCGCCCGCGGCAACCGCCCGGTCCGGCCCGGAGGCTCCCGCCTGCGTCGTTCTGCGTACCGCCCCGGGCGACGTGACACCCGCCCCGCCCTCCGGAATGCGGCACATCACGGCCAGCGGCCCCGGGCGGCCGATAGGCTCCGCCGGTCCTTTCCGGGTCGTCCGCGCCGCCGCCGCCGCGATCCATCCGACCCCGCCACCACACGGAGCCACCCGACGATGCCCAGCACCACCCCCGACCGCAACCTCGCGCTCGAGCTCGTCCGCGTCACCGAGGCCGCCGCGCTCGCGTCCGCCCGCTGGATCGGTCGCGGCGACAAGGAAGCCGCCGACCAGGCCGCCGTCGACGCCATGCGCTCCGTACTCGGCACCATCGCGATGGATGGCATGGTCGTCATCGGCGAGGGCGAGAAGGACGAGGCCCCGATGCTCTACAACGGCGAGAACATCGGCAACGGCACTCCGCCGCAGGTCGACATCGCCGTCGACCCGCTCGAGGGCACCACGCTCACCGCCAAGGGCATGCCGAACGCCCTCGCCGTGATCGCGCTCGCCGAGAAGGGCTCGATGTTCGACCCGGGCCCTTGCGTCTACATGGAGAAGCTCGCCGGCGCCTCCGACATCGTCGACCTCCTCGACCTCGACCGCCCGATCGAGGAGACCGTCAAGCTCATCGCCGAGCGCCGCGGCGTCTCCATCAACGACATCACCGTCGTCGTGCTCGACCGCCCGCGCCACGTCGACCAGATCAACAAGATCCGCTCCGCCGGCGCGCGCGTCCGCCTCATCGCCGACGGCGACGTCGCCGGCTGCCTCCTCGCCATCTCCGAGCGCACCATCGTCGATCTCCTCTGGGGCATCGGCGGCTCGCCCGAGGGCGTCCTCTCGGCCTGCGCCGTGAAGTGCATGGGCGGCGAGCTCGTCGCCCGCCTCGCGCCCCGCAACGAGACCGAGAAGCAGGCCGCCCTCGATCTCGGCTACGACCTCGAGAAGCAGCTCACCTCGAACGACCTCGTGCGATCCGACAACTGCTTCTTCTCCGCCACCGGCGTCACCGGAGGCGACCTCCTCGAAGGCGTCCGCTACGTCGGTGCCCGTGGCGCCACCACCGAGTCGCTCGTCATGCGCTCGACCTCCGGCACCGTCCGCCGCATCAAGGCCACCCACGACCGCCACAAGATGCAGGAGTTCTCCGCCGGCAAACTGGGCTGAGGACGTCTGGGAGCCTCTCGCTCGGATCTTCGCCCTCGCCGCGACCCCACGGCCAGAGGCCTGAGCAGGTCGCGGCGAGGGCGAATCTCGCGTCGCGACAGGCACCCCAGACGCCCTCAGCCGGGTGCAGGGACTAGCGGCGTGCGGCTTCCTTCGCCTCGCGCCGCTCGTCGATCCGCACGCCGAGCTCCTTCGGCCACTGCGCGAACCGGCCCACCTTGCTCGGCGGCAGCTTGCCGTGGGCCAGGGAGCGGAGGAAGTGGTAGGCCACGAGCACGTGGATGCGCGACTGCGTCGCCGAGTAGAGGCGCCGCGAGATGCTCTCCGCGACGCGCGGGTAGAAGTTCACGACACTCAGCTCGACGTGGAGCCGGTCGAACCCGGGGCGGTCGCTCTCGAGCCGCTCCACCTTCACGCCGAGGTAGCCGTTGTCGCCGTCCGGACGGGGCTGCACGAGCACGCCGTTGCGGATCTGCCACTTCACGATGCCGTGGTTCCGGTCGAGTTCGTAGTCGGGCTCGTCGAACGTGATCATCGGGATGAGCCCGAAGAGCGCCATCGCGCGACCGTGCGGCGTGTACATCACGCGCAGCGTGTGGAACGAGAAGGTGGTCAGGCTGTGCCAGTAGGTGCGGGCCAGACGCTCGAGGTTCTCCGCGGTCCACACCTCGGCGAGCCGGTCGCTCGGCAGCCACACGTCGCCGCTCTGCACCGACCGCACCGCGCCGCTCCTGTCGATCGAGGTGTCGTCGGTGAGGTCGCCGACCTCGATCTGCGGATCGGCCTCGGCGGCGCGACGCTCGAAGACCGCGCGGCCCGCGGTGATCACGAGCACGAGCACCAGCGCGAACGGCACGAGGAGCAGGAGGAGTGGCGTCGCGACGACTGGCATGGTCCTTGCGCCCGACGGTACACGAGCGATCCCGCAGGGCCCGTGCCGCGTATGGAGAAACAGAGCACCGTCCGCCGCAGGCGACGGACCCGCCCATGACCAGCCCCGTGCACGACAGACTCAAGATCAAGGACGTGGCCGACCGCACCGGTGTGGCCGCCGCCACGATCCGCATGTGGGAACAGCGCTACGGCTTCCCCACGCCCACGCGCACACCCGCGGGGTACCGGCTCTACACCCAGTCCGACATCGAGGCGATCCGCACCGTGCTCGCGCTGCGGCGGCGCGGCCTGTCGATCACCGCGGCAGTCGACCGGGCGCGCCTGTCGGTCGGGGTGGGGGAGGACGAGCGCGACCTCACCGCCGCCGAGACCCGCCCGTCGATCTACGCGGCCGTGGCCTCGGTCGACGCCACGGCGCACCCGAGGGTGCTGCGTCGGTCGACCCTGGCCGCGATGAGCCACGCCATCGAGGACGAGCTCCTCTCGCGCGGCGCACGCGGGCTCGTGATCGGTGCCTTCCAGCGCGAACCGTTCTACGAACGCGTCGAGCACCGCTACCGCCAGATCGCGATGCGCAGCGACGCGGCGATCGTGTTCGCCGACTTTCCGGAGGTGGTGTCGCGGGCGGGCGAGCCCACCCGCATCCCGATCGCCCCGACCGACGCCCTCGGCAACGAGTGGGCGGTCGTCGTCGACTCGCCCGGCTACTCCGCCTGCCTGCTCGCGTGGGAACGCCCGAACCGCTCACCCGGCGGGGAGCGGATGTTCGAGGCGATCCTGTCGCTCGATCCGCGCGCGGCGCGTCGTGCATGCGGCGTGGCGGCACAGCTCGCGGGCCGACAGGACGCCACCGTCGGACGTGAGCTCGACGCGCTCCTGCATGGTCGACCGCTGGCGACGGAGCCGCCGGCCTCGGCGCTCACCTCGCTCACGAACCGCATGGTCGCGTACCTCGACGGCGCCGAGGACCCCGAGCCCTGATCGGCCGTTCGCCGCCCAGCGGTGACGTTCCCGACGGCGCCCGAGAGCGCCGGACCCGGGACTATTTCGTCGGTTCGGGGCGCTCGGACTCGGTCTGCGGGGCGCTCTCGAGTTCGCCGCGGCGCCGGGCCGAGAGCGACTGCACGATGCCGATCGACACGCGCGCGACATCGCCCAGGGCGCCGGCGAGCCCTTCGAGGGCGACGCCCAGCGGCGGGCGGTCCTTGCTCTCGGGCAGGGAGTACCCGGACGACGGCAGCCACGGCCGGTTCGTCGTGACCTTGCGCGCGCGGTGCGTGGCCGGGGTGCCGCTGTAGTCGGCGCGGCGCCCCTCGGGCGGCGTGGCGATGCGCGGCCGGCGTGCTGCCGGACGGGAAGGGGCGGCGGCCGGGGGCGTGGCGGCCTGCGCCGTGGCGGCCGGGGCCTTCGCGGCGGCGGGCTT
>JAVHXX010000217.1 GCA_031119595.1 Patulibacter sp.
GCACGGAGAGCGCGATCTCGTTCGGCGTCTTCTGCCGGGCCGCGCCCTCGACGAGCGCGATCATCCGGTCGATGAAGGTCTCACCGGGCTTCGCGGTGATGCGCACCACGATGCGGTCGCTGAGGACCTTCGTGCCACCGGTCACGGCGCTGCGGTCGCCGCCGGACTCGCGGATCACCGGCGCCGACTCACCGGTCACCGCGGACTCGTCGACGGAGGCCACGCCCTCGACGACATCGCCGTCGCTCGGGATCACGTCGCCGGCCTCGCAGACCACGAGGTCCCCGACCTTCAGCTCGGCCGCCGGCACGAGCCGCTCGGCGCCGGCGCCGGTCTCCAGGAGGCGGCCCTCGGCGTCGGTGCGGACCTTGCGGAGGGTGTCGGCCTGGGCCTTGCCGCGGCCCTCGGCGACGGCCTCCGCGAAGTTCGCGAAGAGCACGGTGAGCCAGAGCCACACGGCGAGCAGCCACGCGAAGGTCGTCGAGTCGGTGATGGCGAGGATCGTCGTGAAGACCGCGCCGATCTCGACCACGAACATCACCGGCGCCTTCGCCATGAGCCGCGGGTCGAGCTTGCGCGCGGCGCCGGGGAGCGCGGCCTTCAGCAGCTGCGGGTCGAGGATCGACGTGGACATCAGCGAACTCCTTCGGCCAGCGGGCCGAGTGCCAGGGCGGGCAGGTAGGTGAGGCCGGCGACGAGGAAGACGACGCCGAGGAGGAGGCCGGCGAAGAGCTTCGTGTTCGTCGGAAGGGTGCCGGCGGTCGCCGGGGTGGAGCCCTGGCGACCGAGGGAGGCGGCGAGGCCGAGGACCAGCGCGATCGGCAGGAACCGGCCGAGCAGCATCGCCACGCCGAGCACGAGGTTGTAGAAGGTCGTGTTCGCGGAGAGCCCGCCGAACGCGCTGCCGTTGTTGTTCGCGGCCGACGTGAACGCGTAGAGGATCTCGCTCAGCCCGTGGGCTCCGGGATTCGCCATCGACGATCTCGGACCCTCGAAGGCCATCGCGATCGCCGTCCCGATGAGCACCACGGCGGGCGTCACGAGGATGGAGAGCGACACGAGCTTCAGCTCACGCGGACCGAGCTTCTTGCTGAGGTATTCCGGCGTGCGCCCGACCATCAGGCCGGCGACGAACACCGACACCATCACCAGGATCAGTATCCCGTAGAGGCCCGAGCCGGTCCCGCCGGGCGCGATCTCACCGAGGGCCATGTTCAGCAGCACGGCACCGCCTGCGAGCGGCGAGAGCGAGTCGTGTGCGGCGTTGACCGCGCCGGTCGAGGTGCCGGTCGTGACGCTCGCGTAGAGCGTCGAGGCCGGGATCCCGAAGCGGGTCTCCTTGCCCTCCATCGCGCTGCCCGCGGCGTGGATCGCCGCGCCGTGGTGGCCGAGTTCGGAGATCGTGGTCCCGAGGACGACGAGTCCGAGGATCGTCGCCATCACCAGGCCCACCGTGCGCGCCTGGCCGCGGTCGCCGACGAGCTTCCCGAACGCCGAGACGAGCGCGAACGGGATGAGGAGGATCAGGAACAGCTGCACGAAGTTCGTGAAGGGGTTCGGATTCTCGTACGGGTGGGCGGAGTTCGCGTTGAAGAAGCCGCCACCGTTCGTGCCGAGCTCCTTGATCGCCTCCTGGGACGCGACGGGCCCGCCGACGATCGACTGCTTCGCCCCCGAGAGCGTCGTGATCTCGTGCGGGGCGACGAGGTTCTGCACCGTGCCGCCGAGCACGAGCACGAGAGCGGCGACCGCGGCGATCGGCAGGAAGATCCGGATCGTCACGCGGACGAGGTCGACCCAGAAGTTGCCGAGGCGGTCCGTGTGGTGGCGGACGAACCCGCGGATGAGGGCGATGGCGACCACCACACCGACCGCGGCGCTCACGAAGTTCTGCACGGCGAGGCCGGCCATCTGGATCGTGTGGCCGAGCGTCGACTCGCCGCCGTAGCTCTGCCAGTTGGTGTTCGTGACGAACGAGACGGCGGTGTTGAAGGCCTGGGCCGTCGGCATCGCGCCGTGACCGAGCGAGAGCGGCAGCGAGCCCTGGAGCTCGAGCCCGGCGAAGAGCAGCAGGAACGAGGCCAGCGAGAACGCCGCGAGGGAGAGCAGGTAGGCGGTCCAGCGTTGGTCGGCGCGGGGGTCGATGCCGCCGAGGCGGTAGATCACGCGCTCGACGCGCCAGTCGCGGTCCGAGGTGAACGTGGCCGCGATCGCGTTCCCGAGCGGCCGCGCGGCGACCCCGACGACGACGGCGAGCAGCGCCGCCTGCAGCAGCGCGGCGACTCCGACCGACATCAGAACCGCTCCGCGCGGACGAGCGCGTAGACGAGGTAGACCAGCAGCACGAGGGCGACGGCCAGACCGGCGCCGTTCTCCGGCGAGATCGAGGCGAGCAGGGGTGGCATGACCGCCACGATCCGCTGCTCGCGGTCACCTGCGGCAGATCCATACGCGTTCTTGACGGCGGAGCGGGCGTTCGCGGCGGAACGCTGATGCGCGACGCGGCGCGACGGTTCGGACCGTCCGTGACCGATTCGTCGCGTGGTGCGCGGGCGGCGCGGTCAGCGGTGGGTGGTCACGCCGACCGCGTGCGGCTTCACACCGGAGCCGTAGAAGCTGACCTTGAAGCGCTTCCGGGGCTCGGGGCGCTTCGCGGCGACGAGACGGCCGCGGGCATCGCAGAGGAGCACGCCGGTCGTCGTGACGGGCGAGACGATCAGCCGGGCGCGGGCCAGGTGCCCGCCGACGTCCGTCGCCGCGGACACCTTCGGCGGACATTGCGGTGCGGTCGGCTTGAGGATCGCGCTGATCGCGAGCGCACGCCCGCTGACCCGGATCACCGTGCCGGGCGGCGTGGCCGGAGCGGCCGGCGGCGTCGGGGTGGCGACGGGCTTCGTCGGCGGGAACGCCGGAGCCACGCCCGGCGTCGTGAGCGTGACCTCTCCCGGGGCAGGGGTCGGTGCGGGCGTCGGCGTTGGTGTGGGCGTCGGCGTCGGCGTGGGGCTCGGCGTCGGAGTAGGTGTCGGCGTAGGTGTCGGCGTGGGGCTCGGCGTCGGCGTGGGGCTCGGCGTCGGCGTCGGCGTGGGCGTGGGGCTCGGCGTCGGCTTGGGCGTGGGAGTCGGCGTCGGCGTGGGGCTCGGAGTCGGAGTCGGCGTCGGCGTGGGAGTCGGCGTTGGCGTGGGTGTCGGCGTGGGCGTCGGCGTCGGTGTGGGCGTAGGGCTCGGCGTCGGCGTGGGTGTCGGTGTCGGTGTGGGCGTAGGGCTCGGCGTCGGCGTGGGTGTCGGCGTCGGCGTCGCCTCTCCCGAGAGCGGCGTGAGCGTCGGCGTGCCCTGGCCGGGGTAGCTCGGGCGGATCCGGATCCACGATGCGACCGAGGGCACGCCCTCGTCGCTGAGCAGGAAGAGCATGTAGTCGCCGGGCGGCGCGGCGCCGGAGGTCGTCGGGCCCGTGACGTCGTAGGTGCCCGCGCCGGTCGCGGTGATCGGGAGCTGGAGCGCGCGCTGGTTCATGTCGATCGCGTGGGTGACCGACCCGGGCGCCATGAGCATCGCCTTCGCGATCGGGTGGGCGCTCGTCGCCGAGACCTTCAGCGTGGCGCCGTATCCGGCCGTCGACGGCGCCGAGGTGATGACGGGCCGCGCGCCGCGGAAGAGGTACGGCGGCGAATAGATCTCGAAGGTGGAGTCGAGGTCGTCGTCGCGGTTCGTGTCGAGGAGCGCCGAGACCCAGTCGTCGCCGGCGCTGAGCACGCGGCCGTCGGCGAGGAGCAGCCCGATCGAGTGGTACCCACGCGGGATCTGCTGCGGCGGCCCGAGCCGCCACGCACCGGTCTTCGGATTCCAGAGCTCGACCCGGCGCTGCTCGAGGTTCGCCGGTGGCAGGCCATCGGTCAGCGGGAAGCGCAGGTCGTCGATGCCGCCGCCGACCACGATCGCGGTGCCGTCCGGGAGGAGCACCGAGGTGCTGTTGCGGCGTGGGACGTTGAGCGGCGGCGCCGGCTCCCAGGCGTTCTCCTGCTCGGGGCGGATGTCGTAGGCGTCGCCGGTGATCTTCGCCACCCCGCCGACGTCGTGCTGCCCACCGACCTGCACGATCTCGTCGGAGCCGTTCTGGTCGCCGGGAGCAAGGAACGACGTCGAGTAGGTGCCCGGGATGGTGAGCTCGTCGGCGGTGCGCTGCACGATCCGCCCGGTCGTGGGCTCGAACACCGCGAGCTGTCCCGAGCCGCCGTAGGAGGTCGACACCCGCCCGCTCGGCAGCACGAACGCGTGCGGATAGAGGCCGCTCAGGTGCTCGAGCGGCAGCTGGGTCGTGGAGAGGCCGGTCGTCGGGGCGCCGGCGTCGACCCCCGCGACCGGCGAGCTGATCGCCGGGTACAGCTCGAACGACAGCACGCTCTTCGTCGCCTCGTCGGTGCCGCCCTGGATCAGGATGCGGCCGCTCGGCAGGCGGGTGAGCGTGGGGTACCAGCGCGCGCGGTACATGTCCGGCTCGCGCTCCCACGTGTCCGTGGTCGGGTCGAACAGGAACAGCAGCTTGAGGCCGGCGTTCGCGGCGGTGTCGAGGTTGCCGCCCGCGATGAGCACGCGGCCGTCGGCCATCTGGACCTGGCCCGCGCAGAAGATCGGCGCCGGTCGCGGGACCGCGGAGGCGGCGCGGCCCTGGGGGTCGTCGAGCGGGACCGGCGGTGGATCGACGTCCTTGAAGGCGTCACGACCCTCGCCGAGTGCGGGGTCCCAGATCGTCGCCTGGCCGTCGTTCTCGGGACCCTGCCCGGCGTTCACGACGCCGTGGTGCGATCCCATCGAGAACAGCAGCACCCGGCCACCGGGCAGCAGCACGGCGTGGATCGCGTAGTCCGTCGCCGGGAACGGGGCGCTCGTCCATCGGCCGACCTCGTCGGCCGGAGCCTCGTCGTCGGTCTTCGCCTCCGCGGTCACGGCGGCGCGGTCGAGGATCGCCGAACGAACCTGGCGCTTGCGCGCTGCGGGCAAACGGTCGAAGGCGGCGATCGACGAGTCGATCGCCGCGTGCTCGGCGACATGCTCGGCCTCGGCCTGCTCGGTGCCGAACCCGTCGGCCGGGGAGGAATCGGTCCCGACGGTGACGTCCTCCCCTTCGCCGTGCGCCCAGGCCGCGCCGACTCCCGCCGTGCCGGCGAAGCCCAGCACGGCCACGACGAAGAGAGACACCAGCATCAAGCGGACGCTGATGTCTCGGACCAGAAGGCGGTCGGACACCGACGGAGCGAATCACACCGCAGCGGATTGCGCCATCGCACGATCCTTACACCGGTGCATCGCGCCCGGTCGCGGAGGTGCACGGTCCGGCGCGACCGAAGGCCCGCCCGGCGCCCGGCTGGTGTGGCCGGGCGCCGGTGCGAGCGACTCGACAGGTGATCTCCCCCAAGACGTCGCTGTGAGCCGAGACGGCTCGGTGAACCGTCGTCTGTCCCTTATCTGGTCGCAGCGGCGATCTTGTGACGGGAAAGGTCCGGAACGGGCGCGGAACCGCTCCATGAGCGCCACGGCCCTCCACCCGTCGGTAGCCTTTCCGCCCGTGCTCGTCGAGGTCACCGACCATGCCGCGGAGCGGTATCGCCAGCGCGTCCGCGGCACGATGCAGGCGAAGACCGAGATCGCGGCGCGCGTCTCGCGCGCCTATGACGCCGGCCGCCACGAGCGCAGCCGTCGCGGGCTCCTCGTGCGCGACCTCGAGATCGCGGGCCTCGTGTTCGTCTGCCGACCTGACCACGGGAGCCTGATCGTCGTCTCGCTCTGGGAGGACGACGACGAGACCGCGCGCGTGCCCAAGCGCTTCACCGACGCGCTGCGCGGCGAGGACCACGAGCTCTCGACCTGGGCCAACCGCGACCGCGCGAAGGACGGCCGGTAGCGCTCAGCGCAGCGGCGTACCGGTGTAGTCCGCGAGCGAGGCGAGGAGGTCGTCCTGGAAGGCCTCGTCGTTCGCCGCCGGATGCGGTTCCTCACGGGCCTGATGGAACCAGTAGGCGCCGCTCGTGCGTGCGTCGGGGTCGTTGCTGGTGGCGAGCCACTCCTGGGTGCGGTGGCCGAGGGTGAGATCGTCCGGGGCGCCGGCGCCGCCCATCTTCGTCGGCACCCAGCCCGGGTTGACGGCGTTGCTGAGCACCTCGGGCCAGAGGCGGGCGACCGCGAAAGCGAGCGTCGTCACGCACAGCTTGCTGTCGCCGTAGCCGCTGCCCGCCGACCAGTCGATCCGGCTGAGGTCGGCCCGGCCGCCGCGACTGAGTCCGCTGCTGAGGTAGACGAGCCGCGCCGGGCGGTCGATGAGGGCCGTGAGCAGGTACGGCGCCACCACGTTGACCGGGATCACCGCCGCGCCGGTGTATACGCCGGCGTTGTGGATCACCGCGTCGACCGTGCCCAGCGCGTTGACCTGGTCGGCGATCCCGCGGGTCTCCTCGACGCTCGCCAGGTCGCCGACCACGACCTCGGCCCCACGGTCCACGAGCGAGCCGACCGCCGACCGGCGTGCCTCGCCACGCACGTGGGTGATGACCTCGTGGCCGTCGCCGAGGAGCGTCTCGGCGGTGAGGTGGCCGAGGCCGTCGGCCGAGCCGGTGATGAAGATGCGCGCCATCGTGGCCTCCTGGGTCGCGCGGGCGCCGATCGGCCGGCGTCACGCAGCACTGGGCCCCGACGCTAGCGGCGCAGCAGCGCGGCGACGACCTCGTCGATCGCGGGTCGCAGCGCGGCCGGCGGCGTCGACGCGAGGGGCTCGAGCCCGGCGACGTCCCGCAGCGCGACGACGCCGGCGAACAGCGCGAGCACGAGTTGCAGCCGCACGCGGGTCTCGTCGTCGAGATCCCCTTCGACCTCGCCGGCCTCACGGGCGCGGTCGGTGATCTTGCCGAGGGCGTCGTTGCGGAGCTTGCGGATGCGCACGTCGCTGCCGTCGTCGCGAAGCAGGAGCACGAGCGGGTGCGCCCCGAGATCCGGCCACGCGCCACCGCCGAGGCTGTCGAGGAACTCCCCGACGAGGTCGTGCGCGGGGCCACCGGCCTCGGCCAGAAGCTCCGAGAATCCCTCGACCACCGCCTCGAAGAGTCCCTGCTTCCCGCCGAAATAGCGGTTGATCAGGGCCACGTTCACGCCGGCGTCGGCGGCGATGTCGCGGGTGGTGGTGCGGTCGTAGCCGAGCAGCACGAAGCGTCGCTGCGCCGCGCGCAGCAGCGCACCGCGGGTGGCGTCGGCGTCGCGCGGGCGGCGCTCGTCGGGGGGCTGAGAGTCGGCAGACGTGGGCAAAGTAATCGCTTGTTGCCTTTACACGCCGGTTCGGACTACCCTGCTTGTAATCACTTGATTACTTGTGGAGGGCCGTCATGGCGGAGCACATCTCGAAGAGCAGGCCGGGCGACCCGGCAGACACCCCGTCGTTCGCGGCGAACGCCCGCATCGCGGCCGTCGGCCTCGGCGCC
>JAVHXX010000218.1 GCA_031119595.1 Patulibacter sp.
GTGCTGACCGGGATGGGCCGGGACGGCGCGTCCGGGGCCGGCGCGCTGGGGGCCGCGGGCGGCTCGGGTGCCGGGGCGACGGGGGTCTCGTTGGCGGCAGCGAGGAGCTCGCCGGTGCCGGGGAAGAGGTCGCCGGCGGCGGAGAGCGGCTCGGGCGGGGTCAGGTTGAGCGGCGCGCCCTCGAGCGGCTCGGACGGCGCGGGGGCCGGGGCCTCGCCGAGCGGCTCGGGCGCGAAGGCCGGCTCGATCGGTTCGTCGTAGGACGGCGGCGGGGTCTCGCCGGCGATCGGCTCGGATCCCGTGCCGAGGATCTCACGTTCTTGACGGCTGACCTCGTTGCTGTCTGCGCCGTGGCGGCGCTTGAGCTCGAGGTGCTCACGGATGGCGTCGTCGAGGATGCCCATGGCGTCAGCGTACCTCTCCTTCGGGGCCTTTGGCAGGGGTGGGCGTCTCCACCCGGTTTCGCCCGCCACGCTTGGCGCGGTACAGGGCTTCGTCGGCCGCGCGGACCAGATCGCCGACGTCGTCGCCGTCGGCCGGGAGCGAGGCGACGCCGAGGCTGGCGGTCACCGGCACGCGGCCCGTGCGCTCGTCGCCGAGCTCCAGGGCCTCGATGCCTTCACGCAGGCGTTCGGCGAAGTGGCGGGCGGCCTCGGTGTCGCCGGTGGCGAGCACGACGGCGAGCTCCTCGCCGCCGTACCGGGCCGGCAGGTCACGCTCGCGGGCGGTCTCGCGGACCACCTTGGCGACGGCCTTCAGCACGGTGTCCCCGAACGGGTGGCCGTGGGTGTCGTTGATGACCTTGAAGCGGTCGAGGTCGAGCATCACGAGGGCGATCGGATCGGTCTCGTTGGCGCGCGCGGCAGCATGCGAGAGCACGTCGTCGAAGCGACGGCGGTTGAAGAGGCCCGTGAGCTCGTCGGTGATCGACTCGCGGGCGACGTCCTCGTGCCGACCGACGTTCCGCAGCGACACCGCGGCCTGCTCGGTGAGGTACTTCAGGAGGTCGCGCTCGTCGTCGTCGAAGGGCCGCGAACGGGCGACGGAGATCACGCCGAGCGGGCCGTCGCCACGCTCGATCTGCATCGGTTCGGCGATCGCGTGAAGGCCGCCGAGCGTGAGCTGGGCCGAGGTGCCGGTCGCGAGGGCGCGCCGTTCGACCTCGCCGAGGGCGTCCCAGGCCTCGAGCACCGCACCCGAGGAGCCGCGGGTTTCCGAGGATCCGTCGCGGCCGGTCGGCATGAGCGCGCGACCCGAATCGGCGGTGAGTCCGTCGACGGCGGATTCGACGACGAGGTCGACGAGCGTGTCGCGGTCGAGGTTCGCGGCGAACGCCTTGCCGAGCCGGACCAGCGACTTCTGCACGCGGGCACGCTCCTTCTCGAGCAGGTCGACGCGGTTCTCGAGGTCGCGTGCCATCCCGACGAATGCCCGCCCGAGGGTCGCGAACTCGCCCTTGCCCTTGACCGGGATCGCGGCGGCCGCCGTGAAGTCACCGGAGCCGAGGCGCGTCGCGGCGTCGAGGAAGTCCTGGATGCGGCCGCGGAGTCCGCGCTGCAGCAGCAGGCCGATCGACACGCCGACGAGGATGAACGCGAGGAGCACCGCGAGGACGAGGCGCGTCGCGAGGCTCGACCCGTTCGTCTTGGGGTTCAGGGCGAAGATCGCCGCGTATTGGCTCGCGCCGGTCGACGGGATCGTGAGACGACGGGTGCGCCACCGCTCGTGGGCCACGATCTGGGAGCCCGACAGGTCGATCGCCGACGCGTTCGGGAACTTCGACGTCTTGAAGCGCACGTCGCCCGCCTTGCCGGTGAGCAGTGCCGCGGGGACGCCCGTCGTGGTCTCGATCTCGTCCATGAAGGTCGGAACGGCGCTGAAGCCGAGGGCGAGGTTGGCGGTGTCGGTGCCGTGGACCTTCACCACCGCGCGGGCCACGCCGACCGTGTCGATCGCCCCGGCGGAGATGGTCTGGCCGCCCGGCAGCTGGATCACCGCGCCGGCGAACAGGTGCCGGTGGAGGGCGTCCGGGAGCACCGCGGCGATCACCGACGGCCGGCCCGTGGCGAGGGCGTCGCGGAACTTGGCGTCCTTCTCGAGGTCCGCGGCGCGGCGCTCCGCACGGCGCGTGATCTGCTCGACGAGCACCTTCCCGACCCGCGCCGCCGAGTCGAGCTGGGCGTCGGTCTTCGCGTTCTCGTTCGCGCGGACGACCCGGTTCACCGCCAGCGAGGCGATCACCGCCGGCACGAGCACGAGCACGGCGAGCGAGAGGAACAGCTGTCGGCGGAAGCTCATCGAGGAAAGACGCGACGTCCGGCCGAAGGGCCGCTCGCACCGGTGGCGTTCGCCGTCGGCACGCTGCACCCTTCCGGACTCCTCGGTAGAGTACGCACCGCTTGGGGCTATAGCTCAGCTGGTAGAGCGCTGCCTTCGCATGGCAGAGGTCAGGAGTTCGAGTCTCCTTAGCTCCACTCCTTGCACGGCGTTCTCGGGGTTCCGGGGGCGCCGTTCTTCGTTCCGGGCCCTTGTGGATCGGCCGCGGCAGCTCGGGTCTTCGACCCGGCATCTGGACTTGTGTTCGGGGCGACTTGGCGTGGGCGGGGGAAACTCCCACGCTCCTCCCGTCCTCGGTCGGCGCCCACGGCGCTGTCGCTGGGGCGTGGGCGCTCGGCCGAAGTCGCTTGGGAGCTTCCCCCGCCCACGCTGCTCGGTGCCGCGGTGGGTCCTGGGCCGGGTCGCCCTTGGCATGCGGCCGTGGTGGTGGGGCCCGGAACGGAGAACGGCGCCCGCGGCCCCGAGGGACGCCGCGCTCGGGTAGGGCTCGGAGGCTCGGCGGGGGCCGCGAGCCCGTTCTGGTGAGGGACAGTGCGGGGCGGCGGACCCACCGGACGTGATCGCGACTGCGGCGTTCCCGAGGTAACGGACTCGTAGACAAGTCCTGCGAGGTGGCGCGGCTTGGGGCTCGGGCTCGCCGGGTGGGCAATAGCGTCCCGGGCATGAAGAGCGGTCGGACGAAGGAGCAGGCGGGGTCGTTCGGGCGGGCCGCGGCGGAGTACGAGTGGTCACGACCGACCTATCCGGCGGACGCGGTCGACTGGATGGTGCCGGCCGGGGCGCGGGTCGTGCTCGACCTGGGAGCCGGGACGGGCAAGTTCACGCGGTCGCTGCTGGGGCGCGGGCTCGAGGTGATCGCCGTCGAGCCGATCGCGGAGATGCGGGCCGTGATCGAGGAGGCGCTGCCGGAGGTGCGGGCGCTCGAGGGGTCCGCGGAGTCGATCCCGCTTCCGGACGATTCCGTCGACGTCATCACGGTCGCCCAGGCGTGGCACTGGGTCGACCAGGCGGTCGCGCTCCCGGAGGTGGCACGCGTCCTGCGGCCCGGCGGGACGCTCGCGATCGTCTGGAACCTCCGGGACGACTCCACCCCGTGGGTCGAGCGCCTCAGCCTGATCATGGGCAAGAGCGAGGCCGAGCAGACCGTCTCCGACGGCTTCACGATCGGGGCGCCGTTCGGGCCGACGGAGCGATTCCACACGTCGTGGGCGATCCCGATCGAAACCGCCTCACTCGTCGACTTCGTCGCCTCGCGCAGCTACGTGATCACCGCGCCACCCGCCGAGCGCGACGCGACCCTCGCCGCCGTGCAGGACCTCATCGATCACGACCCCGACATCGGCGGCACGTCCCGGGTCGACATGCCGTACGGCACCCTCGCGTTCCGCGCGACGACCCCGGCCTGACGGCGCCGCAGGGCGGCCGGGGCGCGGCCCGCTCAGCTGCTCGCCGGTGCCGAGAGCCGGTAGAGGAAGAACGCCACGAACACGAGCACGCAGAAGATCGCCACGGTGGTCGGGGTGATCCACTTGTTCATGCGGGCGAGGCTACGGATCGGTACCCGGACGCTCGCGGACCGGGCCGGCCGCACCGGGTCACCGCCGGGCTCAGTCGTGCGGCGCGTACATGATGACGCCCACGCCGACGAGGCAGATCGCCGCGCCGATGAGGTCGAAGCGGCCGGGGCGGAAGCCGTCGAAGACGGTGCCCCAGAGCAACGAGCCGACGATGAAGACGCCGCCGTAGGCGGCGAGGACCCGGCCGAACTCGTTCGAGCTCTGGAGCGAGGCGATCGCGCCGTAGGCCACGAGCAGCGCGCCGCCGGCGACAACCGCCCAGGCGCCGCGGCCGTCCTTGAGCCCGATCCACATGAGGTACGCGCCGCCGATCTCCGCGACCGCGGCGAGGGCGAACAGGGCGATGGAGCGCGCAACCACGCGCTCAAGCGTGGCAGGCGCCGCGGGAGCCTTGTCCGCCGCGGCTACTTCACCGCGGCGCGGGCCGCCACGGCGGCCGGGGCGTCGGTGACGCGGCGCGCGCCGACGTAGTGGCCGGCCCAGTAGCCGGCGGAGATGTCGTGCTCCATGACGCCGTGCGAGGTGGCGGAGATCGCGGAGGTCGGCGACGTGGCGATGCCGACGTGCGAGGCGCCGGCGCCGTTGGAGTCGAAGAAGACGAGGTCGCCGGCCTGGATCTGGGCCTTCGGGACCGCCGTGCCGATGCCGTACTGGTCGAAGCTGGTGCGCGGGATCTTGATGCCGGCCTGGGCGAACGCCCACTGCGTGAGACCCGAGCAGTCGAAGCCGCCGGGCTTCGTGCCGCCGGAGACGTAGGGGTCGCCGATGCGCGTGCGGGCCGCGGCGAGGGCCGCGAGCGCGCCGCTGGTCGGATCGGCGAGGGCGACGGTCTGGGTGGTGGTGCCCGACTGCGCGGCGATCAGCTTCGCCTCGAGCTTGTCGGCGATCTTGAGCTTCATCGAGCGGAGCGTCTCGATGTTGGGCTTGCCCGTGAGGGTGAGGTCCTTCTTGGACTGGTACCGCTTGATCGCCTTCTGCGTCTTGCTGCCGAGCGAACCGTCGGCGGGCACGCTGACCCGGCGCTGCACCGACTTGGTCTGCGACTTCGTGAGGCTCACCGTCTGGGTGTCGAGGTCACCCGAGGTCGTGCCGGAACCGGCGGAACCTGCGGTCGTCTGGACCGGCGCCGCGGGCGTGGAACCGACGACGGAGGTGCCGCCATCGGCCGCCAGGGCAGACGGGACGAGACTGATCGAGATTCCCGCGGCCATGGCCACGGCGGTGATGAAGGTCCTCACGGGCATTCCTCTTTCGGAGGCCTGCGGGGTTAGCTGACGGGCTAGCGCAGAAAGAGCAGCGCTTCCGGAGTAGCGTCCGGATTAGCCCCAAAGAAGGTTGGGTCCCCCGCTCACCGGATTGGTCCGGCGACTCGGCGAGCGGACCGTACCAAAGGGTGGTGATGCTTTTTCTCGTCATCGACCGTGTCAGACGTCACCTTCCGGTCTGCAAGCCCCGTTGCACGGGAAGGAGTCGCGATTCCGAGGGCGTGCGCGCCAGACAGCTCGGCGCGGGCGCACTCGCCCCGATCGGGGACGCCACCATGCAGGAGGCGTCCCGCCTCCGAGACACGCCGGCGGCGGCGACTCACCCGGGGGCGCCGTGGCGACCCATCCGCCTAGGATCCGGCCTTCGTGACCGACAGCGTGAAGTGCGGCGAGACGGTGTAGCTGACGACCGGATCCGGCACCGGTGCAGGGAGCGTGGTCGACCCGCCGAGCGCGGCGTGCACGCCCTGGCGCACGCCCGATCCGAGGAGCCGCGGCCAGATCTGGTGGTCGGCGTAACACGGCTGGCCCGGGTCCGGGAGGTACTCGGTGACCGAGCTCGCGTCCGACACGCCCAACGACTGGACGAACACGGAGTCGGCGAGCGCGGGCGCCGGGTTGATCTCCGGCGCGATCGTCGCGGTGAACGCGTTGCTCCCGGTGGCGTCGCCGGAGTGGTCCTGCCCGTCGTAGGTCGCAGAGCAGATCGAGCTGGCCGCCTGCACGGACCCGCCGGCGAGCTGCACGGTCCCGTCGGTCACGCGGAAGACCCCGTCGTGGAAGTCGAACGTGCCCGACGTCCCGGTGGCGGTGCCGCTGGTGGTGGCGGCGTGGAGCCCGCCCTGCAGCCAGTCGTTGCTCTGGCTCGTGAAGCTGCCGGAGCTCTTCGCCGTGACGGTGTTGTCCCCTGAGAGCTTCAGCTGCAGGCGCGTCGCGACGCAGCTCGAGATGTCCGAGGCGCCGTACGCGTCGCCGTGGATGCCGAGGAGCTGCTCCGCGCGCACCGAGGCGAGGATGTCGCGGATCGCCCGCACGTCGGCGCCCTGGGCGCAGCGCTCCGTCGCCTTGTGGAAGCGGTGGTCGAGGATCAGGCGCATCGCGTCGACGATCTCCGCCTCGTGCGTGCTGGGGAGGCCGAGCAGTTGGGCTTCGCGCTCCCATCCGAGCGCCCGGCTGATGGCGTCGTCGGCGAGCGAATCGTCGGTCTCGGCCGCCAGGAGGATCGGCTTCACGGACGACTGCCACTTCTGCTCGAACAAGGGCGCGAGCTGGTCGAGCACGCCGGAGGTGTCCGATGAGCCGCCGGCGAGCTGGCGTGTCCGCTCGGCGCCGAGCACGGCCTGCATCTCACCGGCGAGGCGGTGCGCCTCGTCGTTGGCGGAGGCGATGAGCGCGGCATTCGCCGCCGGGCTGGCCTCGCTGACCTGGTAGCCGGAGAAGTGGAGGACGGGCAGGACCTCGTCGCGGGCCGGTGCGCCGGTGCCGTCGGGATCACCCGACACCAGCAGCTCCGTGGGGCCGAGGTCGGTGCCGTCGCCGTTGAACGATGCCGGGGTCTCGTCCGCGATCTGCGCGTCCGTGAGGGGCACCGGAGGATGGATGCGCAGCAGCGCGGGCTTCAGGAACCGCAGACCACTCGGCTCAAGCGACACGCCCGCGCGGAACCCGACCGGGCTCCCGGCGACGGCCGTCAGCGGGGCCATCGTCACCGCCTCCTCTCCCACGAGCGCGCCCTCCGGGATCGTGAGCGTGTAGACGGTGCCGTCCGCGCCGGTCGTCTGGAGCTCGGCGTCGGCGTCCGGGTACGCCTCCTCCTCGACCGCACGGCTCTCGTCGACCTGCGGGGTGACGGTCGGACCGGTCGTCACGGCGCCCGGGTCCGGCGTGGGTGTGGGTGTGGCTGTCGGCGTGGGCAGCGGCGTCGGGCTGGGCGTGGCCGACGGCACGGATGACGGACCAGGCGCGACGGCTGCCGGCGCCGCCGGCACGGGCGTCGTGACGGGCTTCGCCGGGGCGGTGCTCGACGGCGTCTTCGCCGGGGCCTTCTTCACCGTGACGCAGTGCCGGACGACCTTCTTGCCCTTCTTCGTCGTGGTGCACTTCTTCGTCGCCGCCGGTGTCTTCTTGGCCGGCTTCTTCTCGGGCGACTTCCGCTTGGGCGATGTCTTCTCGGTGGCCGTCGCCTTCGACGCGTGCGCCGAGGCGCCGAGGTCGTTCGGTGTCGCCCCGGCGACGTCGACCGAAAGGCCGACGGTCAGC
>JAVHXX010000219.1 GCA_031119595.1 Patulibacter sp.
CAGCGCCGGGTCGAGGCGCTCGTCCGGCACGTCGAGGACGAGCTTGTAGAGCCGGTCGGGCGAGAGCGGACCGCGGACGGAGTTGTAGCGGGCGTGGGGCGCGTAGGTCGGCGCGTCGGTTCCGACCGATATCAGCTGGTACTGCACCCTCGAACTGGCCCGAGCGACCTATCCCGACCAACCGGATCACAAGTTGGCGTCGCTGTGCGACCGGCTCGGGATCGTCCTGGTTTCGCACCACGACGCGGCGCACGACGCCTTCGCCTGCGCACAGCTCGGAGCCCACCTCATGTCCACGCTCGACGTCTCTTCCATGGCAGACGCGTACGGCGCCGCACTACGGATGCGGCAGGCCTCGCCGGGGACCGTGGTCCATCGCTACACGCGGCGGTCGAGTCACCCGAAGATTGGCCCGGGAGTGTGGACCGATGAGGATGTCTCCACCGCACAGCGAGCCGTGGATCTCTGGCTCGCCGGGGCGAAGCTCCGCGAAATCGACGAGCAGCTGGGCACTGCGCTCGGCTCGGCGGGTTCGCTGATGCAGCGCCTGCGCAAGAACGGTCTGCCGGTCCCCGCGAAGACGCGCGGCAGGGGCGCGACGTGGGACGGTCCCGTACCGGAGTCGCTCACCGTGACCCGCGAGCATTTGGGTCGCCGACTCGCCATGGCCAGCGACACCCCCGCTGACGCACGCGTCGTCGTGTTCACCGGCGAAGTGGATCCGTTGTCGCAGGAGGTCGATCGCTCGACGCTCGAAGCTGCGGCGGCCACGAGCGGTTGGATCGTTCGCGGATCGGTCTCGCGGCGCACGACCGTCGTGGTCGTGTGCGACCCGCTGTTCACGGGAACCAAGCGACAAAAGGCGATCGACTTGGGCATCCGATGCGTGAGCCCGGCAGAGTTCGTCGCCGAGCTGAACGCGGGCGCACAGGCGGTGGTGGCCTGACCGCCGGTGTCCGCGACGCCCGCCGCGCGACCGTCGCGGTCACGCGGACGGGCCGCGCCCTCGGACGCTTGTCGAGCCGGGACCGGAATCCGTCCTCCGGTGGCGCGCAACCGCTCAAGCGCGCGACGCTGCGTGTCGACGCCCCGGACATGAGCAACGACCCGACCGTCCAACCCGGCGTCCAGGATCTCTTCGCCGCGGGTCGTGCCTCGGCCGCGCCGCCGCAGCTCGCCGGGCCGTCGCTCGCGAAGCCCGCCCCAGCGGCGGCGTCGACCGCGACGCCCGCACGTCCGGCCGGCATGACGACGCGCGACAAGCGCCTCGGCGCGGCTGCCGTCCTGTTCGTGGGCGCATGCGTGGGCGGCGACGCGATCCTCGAGGAAGGGGTCAGCACGACGGTGCTCGTCTGGATCGGTGTCGTCTTCGCATTGCTCGGGCTCGGCGTGTGGGCCGCGTCGAAGACGACCCCCGTCGCGACCACCCAGGTCGACCCCGTGGCCCGCGACGCCGTCGAACGCTTCGAGCACAGCGACCGCAAGCTCACGGACATCGCGCAGTTCGCGATCACGCTCGGCTCCTCGCAGCGGTACCAGCCGGCGTCGTACCGCAAGCTCAACCGTCGCGAGAACCTCCTCCTCACGGGGCCCTGCATCGGCGTCGGGGCGGGCGCCGCGCTGAAGTACGTCGGGGCCTCGCACGGCGTGACGGTCGACGGCGGCGTGGTCGTCGGGGTCATCGCGACCGTCGCGGTCGGCGCGTGGTGGTTCCAGCACCGCGGCGAAGGCATCTAGTCCAGCGGATGTCCGCGCTGCTGCTGCGACCGGTCCCGCGATGAAGCCGCGCGACGTCGACGAGCTCGCCCGCGAGGCGTACGCCAGCGCGCTGCGTGGCGAGCCGGTGGCGCCACAGGTCGCCGCCGCCGACCTCGTCGATCCGCTGCCTGAGCCGCGCGATTTCGCTCGCCTCGACGGCGCCGCGCCGTCCGAGGCGCCCCAGCTCCCCGGCATCCCCGGCGCCTCGCACCGCGCGGCCTCTGCCCTCCCGCGGGCCGCCGACGAGCCCGTGTGGCTGCGTCCCCGACCGGCGACGCGGCGCGCGACGGGAGCGTCGTGGATGCCGCGGTCGCGCGGTGGTCGTCCCCGGCGCCCGCTGACCCGCACGCAGCTCGCTCAGCGCACGGCGCTCGCGATCCCCTTCGTCACCGTGCTCTTCCGGCCGTGGGAGGCACTCGGCCCCCACGCCCCGGCGAACGCGGCGCTCGGCCTGGTCATCTGGGCGGTGTTCGTGGTCGGGATGGTGGTGACCGTGCCGCTCTACCTCTGGGCCTCGCGTGATCCGAAGACGCGTCTCGGGGCGCTCTGGGTGCTGCTCACCGGCGCGTCGAAACGCCAGCCCCTCGGCTACAAGGGCCCCGCGGTCTTCGCCGTCGGGATGACCTTCTACCCCGTGCGCATCGTGGTCGGAGTGGCCGGGTTCCACGGCGACGCGGGCAACCAGATCGCCGTCGGCATCGTCGTGCTGGTCGCGCTCGCCTACGGTTTCCGGCCGGCACGCCTCCGGGCGTTCCGCCAGGCATGGGCCGCCGCCGGTCCGCGCCCCGCGCTCGACACGAAGCCGCTCCGCTGACACCGCTCGCTACGCGCCGTCCACCACTGGTCGAGCCGAGATCAAGTGCGTTCGTCGTGGCGCCGATCCCGCACCTATGAGCGACCTCCCCTTCGATCCGAACGGCTCCACGCCGCGGCCCGCGTCCGTGTCGGAGGCGCTGCGTGCGAGCGCCCGCCAGGCGGCCGCGCCGATCCGTTCGAGCGTCGCACCGCCCGGCTTCCAGACCCCGGCCGCGTCGACCGCACCTCCTGGCTTCCTGCCGACCGCTGCGTCGACCGCGCCCCCTGGCGGTCGCCCGGCTCCGGGTTCGCTCTCGGGCTGCGCCGACCCGGCCGCCGAGGCGGCCCGGATCCTCGCGACGCCCACGCCGCGCCACGGCACCACGACCGGCGAGCGCATCGGCAGTGTGCTGATGAGTCGATGGGGCGGTCGCCACTTCAGCCTCGGTGAGGTCGTCGCGATGGACGCGGCCGAGGCGCTGTTCGGGCACGTGGGCCGCGGCGCCGGCGGAGTCGTCTCCGAGGTGCTCGACACCCTGGCCGGCGGCTCCGGCTGGATCCGCCCGTAGCGCCCGGCCCGTCCGCGGCGACCGCCGCGGACCGTCGCCCCGGCCGCCCCTAGCCGCGCCGTGCGAGCCCGAGCGCCTTCGTCGCCACGGCGACGCACTGGTCGTGCGTCGCCCGGTCGCCCGTCGCGTACCGCGTGGCGGCGATCTCCTCGAGCGCGGCGCGGAGCTTGTCGTTCTCCGACTTCTGCGCGCCGAGCGCCTCCTCGAGGTAGCGGTAGTCGCGCGCGGGGACGCTGCGCTGGTAGAAGCGCACGCCCTGTACGACGAGCGTCGCCGCGAACGCGACGAACACGATCGCCGCCCCGAAGACCAGGATCTCCATCGCGGCGGTCCTACTTCCCGAGGTTCGCGATCACGTCTTTGAGCGACCCGCCGAGGACCTGCGGGTTGCAGCCGTCCGGTCCGCAGAAGGCCTTGATGCGGTCGATCACGGCCTGGTTCGGGTTGAGCTTGTAGGCCTTGGCCTGCGCGAACGCGGCGCTGCGGGCGCCGCGCGCCTTCGCGATGGCGACGTTGGCGGAGCCGATCGCGGTCTGCCGGTCCTGCTCGGCCTTGAGCTTGGCGTTCGCGGTGGCCGTGCGGGTGGCCTGGGCGTCCTGGATCTGCTCGTTGACCTTCGGCTGGAAGCGGATGCGGAGGTTCTGGTAGCGGATGTTCTCGAAGTAGTCCTTGCCGTTGAACGCGGCCTTCAGGCGCACGTCGATCTCCTTGGCGAGCTGGTTGGAGGCCGTCGACAGGTTCTGCGACGTCTCGACCTTCTTCGTCTGGCCCTTCACGGCGTCGTCCGGGCTGGTGATGTACTGGCAGAGGTTGTTGAGCTGGATGCAGTCGTAACCGCCGATGACCTCGCGGGTCGCATCGGCGACGGCCGGCGCCAGGCGGGTGCGGAAGAACGCGTTCAGGCCGGCCTCGCTGGAGATCGGCTGGCCGTTCCAGTTCCGGCGGCCGTAGGTGTTGTAGAAGCTCTTCACGAGCGCCGGGTCGGACGTCAGCTGGAAGAGCCCCTGGCCGTCGACCACGACCTGCACGCCGTCGCGCGTGGGGAACTCGGTCTGGTCGTCGTCGAGGAGCGAGCTCGTGTCGCGGTCCGTCGTCGGGAGGCAGACCTGCTTGTTGTAGGCCCCGATGAACTTGCGGCCCTCGCCCGGCTGGCGGACCTGCGTGATCGACTTGCCGTCGAAGAGGCCGCCCTGGATCACGACGCACACCTCGCCGGGGTCGGTCGCCTTGTAGGAGTCGAGGGCGCCGATCACGCCGTAGGCCAGCGCGAGGAACGCGAACGCCCCGATCACCGTGCCGAGCACGCCGCCGAACACCGCGAACGGCCCGAGGCCACCGCGCCCCGGCGGTCGACCGCTGCCGCTGCCACCCGAGCCGCCACCGGACTCCGCCTTCGCCTTGCGGCGACCGAACAGCGCCCGCCCCGACGGCGCGTCCGGGCGCGGGTTCAAGGGGGCGTTGAGCCGCATCGAGAGCGGGTCGTCGTCGTCCGCGTCGCCGGTGGGTGGGTTCACGGAGTCGGGCATGCGGTCTCGGAGGTCGGGGACACGGTACGTATCCAGTCGGTCCAGGTTCGCCGGTCTTGAGCGCGCCCCTGCCGGTGGTGACGCGCCTGCGGGAACCGTTCCCCGGCGTCCGCCCGCGGGCGCACTGCCGCTCAAGCGCGCGTCGGTGCGTGTCGATCACCGAACCATGGCCGCGCGCGACCGATCCGACCTGCGAGATCCGCGGGTCATCGCGATGCTCGCGCTCCTCTTCGTGCCCCTGGTGGCGGGCATGGCCGCGGCGAACCTCGACCCGGCGCGGCGGTACGTGTACCTCGCGATCTGGATCGTCTGCACGGCGCTCGGGCTCGCCCTCGCGATCCGCTCCGACGCCGCGAAGCGCCCGGGCGCGGAGCAGGCCGCCGCCGACCGGGCGGCGCAGTCCGGCGTCGACCCCGACGACCTCGCGGCGCTCCGGACGCCGATCCGCCCGCTCGAACTCTGGGGGTTCTGGATCCCGGTCCTGGTGCTGTCCGTGGGCGCGATGGCGTACCTCGGGACCCACGACGGCTGGGGGCGCCGGTCGCCCGCCGGCCTCGCCCTCTTCCCGCCGATGGCGATGCTCTGGTGGAAGGCGCGGGCCGTGAATCCGCGCCGCACGCGCGAGGCGCCCGGCGCCCGCGGCTTCTGGGCGAGCCTCCCGCGACGCGACCGGATCGCGGTCGTCAAGTTCGCGGTGCTCGGCGCCAGCGTCGCCGGATTCGGCCTTGCGCGACTCGCCGGTGGATCGCCCGCCACCGCGGTCTTCGCCGCACTCGCCGCGGCGGCGGTCGCGGGGCTCGCCGGCATGACGGCCATCGGCGGCTCGGCGGCGCCGAGCGGTGGCTCGCCGCTGCCTGGCGCGGCGCCGATGCCCGCCGACGAGCCGTGGCGTACGACCTCGGTGACCGCTCCCGCGATGGCGGGCCCGTCCACGGCCGCGGGCGGCTCCGCCGCTACCGGCGCGCTCGGAGCCGTCCCGACGACCCGTGCCCGCGCGAAGATCGACCCGTCCACGAGCCGCACGGTCTGGTCGCTCGTCGCCGCCGGGTTCATGGTGATCGGCTACCCGTGGCTCGTGGTCGCCGGGGCACCGCGACCGGAGGCGGCGGCCGGGGCCCTCGCGCTCGGCGTCGCCGTGGTCGCGCTCGGAACGGTCACCCGCCGTCGCCGGGCCAAGGCCTGATCGACCCGCCGCCGCGACGGTCGGCCGTCCTGACGTGACGCCCTGACCACGAGCGGCCGCGGCGCCCGGCGCGGTACGCCCGGGTCCGGCACGGCGCCCGCCGGTACGGTGGAGCCGTGGATCTGACGAACATCCTCCTGCACGGCACCGTCGCGCTGGATGTGTTCGGATGGGTCGTGCGCATCGTGGCGCTGATCGTGGTGCCGACGAACCGCCGACCGTCGTCGGCGATGGCCTGGCTGCTCACGATCTTCCTCGTCCCGTACTTCGGGCTCGTCGCGTTCCTGATGATCGGGAACCCGAAGCTCCCGAAGGTGCGCCGCGAGAAACAGCGGCGCGTGAACTCGGCGATCCTCGAGCTCACCGCCGGCATGGACACCGTCCCGGCCGGCGACCGCGGCCCGGACTGGCTCGAGTCGCTGGTGACCCTGAACCGCAACCTCGGCGCCATGCCGATGGTCCCCGGCGACGCGCGCCTCATCGACGACTACGACCACGGCATCGCCCAGATGACCGCCGCGATCGAAGGCGCGCAGCGCTTCGTGCACTGCCAGTTCTACATCTTCGCCCTCGACCGCACGACGACCCCGTTCTTCGCGGCGCTCGAGGCAGCGCAGGCGCGCGGCGTGTCGGTGAAGGTGCTGCTCGACCACATCGGCTCACTGCGGTCGCCGCACTACCGGCGCACGGTGCGCGAGCTCAAGCGGATCGGCGTCGACTGGCGCCTCGCGCTGCCCGTGCAGCCCTACCGCGGCCGCTACCAGCGCCCCGACCTGCGCAACCACCGCAAGCTGCTCGTGATCGACGGCGACGTCGCCTTCATCGGTTCGCAGAACATGATCGACCGCAGCTACAACAAGCGCGGCAACCTGCGGCGCGGCCTGCTGTGGCAGGAGCTGATGGCCCGGCTCGAGGGCCCGGTCGTCGGCGGTGTGAACGCGCTCTTCCTCACCGACTGGTTCAGCGAGACCGACGAGGTCCTCGAGACCGAGATCGACCCGTCGACCCTCGAGCTGCCCGAGCGCGTCCTGAACTGCCAGGTCGTCCCGAGCGGCCCCGGCTTCGACGGCGAGAACAACCTCAAGCTCTTCAACTCGCTCCTCTACAACGCGGAGCGCCGCATCTCGGTGACGAGCCCGTACTTCGTGCCCGACGAGTCGCTCCTGGCAGCCTTCACCACGGCCGCGGAGCGGGGCGTGGAGGTCGAGCTGTTCGTGAGCGCGATCGGTGACCAGCCGTTCGTGTTCCATGCGCAGCGGTCGTACTACGAACCCCTCCTGCGGGCAGGCGTGCGGATCTACCTGTATCCCGCGCCGTACATCCTCCACGCGAAGCACCTGACGGTCGACGACGACGTCGCCGTGCTCGGCTCCTCGAACATGGACATCCGCTCCTTCGAGCTCAACCTCGAGGCGACGCTGCTCGTGAGCGGCGCGGCCTTCGTCGACGACATGCGCCGCGTCGAGGACCACTACCGCGAGATCTCCCACGAACTCACCCTCGACGAGCACAACGCCCGCGGCCTCCCCCGCAAGGTGCTCGACAACCTCGCGAGGCTGACGAGCGCGCTGCAGTAGGAGGCGCG
>JAVHXX010000220.1 GCA_031119595.1 Patulibacter sp.
GGACGGCGTCGTTCGAACGGAAGAGCGCGTACCGGCCGTCCGGGGTCAGGCCACCGCCCGTGATCCCGTACGCCGCCCCGGCCGCGGGCGTCCCGTCGGCACCCGCCGCACGCGACACGAGCGTGGTCGTCCCCGCCGCGACGTCGCGGACGTAGGCGGTGCGCTGCTGGCGGGTCGTTCCCTGCGCGAGGTTCGTGGCGGTCGCGTCGAAGAGGACCCTGGTCCCGGACGCGTCCATCCCGCCGACCGCGATGAATCCGCGGGCCCCGGCGGACAGTGGCACGTCGGCGGCGAGTCCGCTCGTCCCCGTCTGGCGGCTCACGAGCGTGGTGGTGCCCGCGCACAGGTCACGGACGTAGACCTGGATGCCGCCGTCCGGAGGTGCGCCCGGTGCGACCTGCGCCCCGGCGCCCGCGAACGCCACCCGGCAGCCGCCGGCGCTGACGGGCGTGACGACGCCGGTGTAGATGCCGACGGGCGCTCCGGAGGCACCGTCGGCGCGGCTGACGAGCAGGGTTCGGCCCGTGCGCAGGTCGCGGAGCCACAGCCGCGAGGTCGCGTCGAACGGGCCGGGCGCTGCGGGCAGGAGCGAGGGATCGTCGGACGAGAACGCCAGGTACCGCCCACCGGGCGACATGCCTGAGGGACGGGCGTAGGTGCCGCGGTCGGTCGGATCACCGTCGAGGCCGTTGCCGCGATTGGCGAGCACGTTCCGGCCCGTCAGCATGTCGCGGACGTAGATCCGGGCTCGCGCCGTCTGAGGATCGCCGGGGACGACCTCCTCGTTCGTCGTGAAGCTCACATATCGGCCGGTCGCGCTGATCTCGAGCGTGCCCGTCGCCGCGAGCGGCGCGCCGTCCGGACCGTCCGCACGGCTCACGAGGTCGGTGTGGCCGGTCTGGAGGTCGCGCCGCCACACCTGCTCGGGCTCGGCGCCGTCGAAGGTGCCGGTGAAGGTCACGTAGCGGCCATCCGCGCTGATCGCCCCGTACCCACCGGCGAACGGCGTGCCCGCCAGCGCGACGGCCCCATCGGCGCCGTCGGCCCGGTCGACGACGTCGATCGTCCCGCGGGGCACGTCGGCGACGTACAGGTGCTGCCCCGTCAGGCCGGGCACCATCGTCGGGGCGTTCGACATCATGAGCACGCGGGCGCCGTCGGCCGACATCCCCTGCGCGATCGACCCCGTGCTCGGTTGGTTCGGCCCCGTCGGCGGGGGCCCCGGCGAGGCGCGGGACACCATCACGAGGTCGTCCGGCGCGGCAGGCGCGGTGGCGACGGGAAGGGCGAGCAGGACCGCGGCGAGGGCGCCGAGGCGTGCCGTGGTGCGGCGTGGAGACATGCGGCCCCGTTCCTCGGGGGCGAGCGGTGGTCGATGGCCGCAGTCGGGTCTCCTGGCTCACGAGCGCCTCACCGCGGCCTTCCGGGGAGACGGCTCCCCGTGGCTACGTGCACCGCGTGCGGTGGGCGTGATCTCGCTGACAGTGGCGGGCCCGCACCGGACTTGCACCGGTTTCCCCGTTCCGCGGTCAGGTTTTCGGAATCGACCCGCGACGCTACCAGCCGGATCGCCGAGCGGGAGTGATACCGTGCGCCCGCTACGGACGTGGGGAACCCGGTGAGAGGCCGGGGCTGACGCGCAGCGGTATGGGTGACGAGGGGATCGTGACCACTGGGTGATCCGCCCGGGAAGGAGATCCCCGAGGACGATCCCGAGCCCGAACACCCGGCCGCGGCTCGATCCCCAACCGTCTTCGCGTTCAGGACGGCTCGGTGCGCGTCTTCTATGCCGTGGTCCGGGCTGCCCTGTCGAGATAGGAGCAGCCCCCATGTTCACCCGATCCGGCGCCCGCCGGCATCTCGGCGCCGCCGCCCTGGCCGCCGCCCTTGCGTGCGCCGCCGCGCCGGCCGTCGCCTCCGCCGCCGGCCCCGTCGTCAGCGTCCAGGTCAACGGCCTCGCCGGCCAGCTCGTCCACGCCGACCGTGTCCAGCTCGGGACGCCCGGCACCGACCTGCCGCACCGCGCCGCCTCCGCACCGCATGCCGACGGCATCGACACCGTCACCTGCAACGCCGACAGCGGCGTCCTCCCGGCCGACAGCATCGCGGCGGCCGTCGAGGCCGTCGACCCCGCCTGGACCTGGACCTCCGACCCGGACGACGGCTCGGGACAGGCCACGATCAGGGGCACGACCGCCTCGACCACCTACCCGAACGCCGAGGACACCGGCTGGCACCTGTGGGTCGATTCCGCCACCGACTCGCAGTACTGGAACCTCACGAACACGCCGCCCGGCGTCGCAGGCAGCCCCTGGTGCGCGCCGCTCCAGGACGGCGACACGCTCGTGGTGCAGGACTCCAGCCGCCTGGACCCCGGCACCGGCACGCCGGTCCCCACGACCACGCACGCCGTGCTGCGCAACCTTCCGAAGACCGTGTTGCCCGGCGCCACGATCACCCCGACGCTGCAGAGGCTGCTCCCCGCGAACCATGAGGATCCGTTCTCGAGCTGGTACTCGTTCAACGGCGCCGTGGCGGGTGTCTCCGCTCCGGCCGGCCAGGCCTACACCGTGGGTCTGCCGCAGTACGGCGTGAGCCAGGCCGTGGGCGCCGACGGCTCCGCGAGCCTGACGCTCCCGGACGGCGCCTCGGGGTACGTGACCGTGGGCGGGTACGCCGGAACCACCGGCTCCCTCCCCACCGCCGACACGCACGACTCCGCATACGCGACCCCGCAGACGGTGTGCGTATACCGCCCCGGCAACACCGTGCAGCCTTGTCAGGCGTCGGTGACCGCCGATGCGCCGGTGTTCGGCACGCAGGCGACCGAGTCGATCGGTGCACCGCGCTCGATCACGATCACGCCGGTCCGGGGCCGAGCGGCCGTCGACTCGGTGGAGATCACCGGTGACGCGATCGACGACTACTCCATCAGTTCCTCCACGTGCACCGGCGCCGGCGCCGCGCTCGACAGTGGCACCGCCACACCGACGACCTGCGTCGTGAAGGTGCGCTTCGCGCCCTCCGTGGTGGGGAATCGCAGCGCCACGCTCGTGGTCCACAGTTCGGCCCAGAACGGCACCCTCACCGTGCCGCTCACCGGGACGGGCGGCCCGAAGGCCGCCGGGACGCCCGGTGCGACCGGTGCCCAGGGGGCGGCCGGCCAGAACGGCACCAACGGCACCAACGGGTCCAACGGGGCCGACGGCGCCCCCGGTCCGGCAGGTCCGGCAGGTGCCACGGGCGGTCCCGGTGCGGCCGGCGCCCCGGGTGCCACCGGTCCGGCTGGCAAGGCCGGCCGTGACGCGGTGTGCACCGTGAAAGGCACGAAGAAGCTGCCCAAGGTCACGTGCACACTGACCACCCCGACGTCCACGACCGCGAAGTCGCCCGCCGTGACGTCGTCGACGAAGGCGACCCTCACACGCGGCGGCAAGACCGTCGCCACGGGCACGATCGCGTCGCTGCGGGCGAAGAAGTCCCTCGCCGAGGGCACCTACACGCTGCGGTACCGCTCGCACGGCGACGCCGTCGCGATCACCGTTCGCATCGGCTGATCGCCGCCGCGTGCGGGCGGCGCCTCCGCGTGGAGGTGCCGCCCGCAGGAGCGGCCGCGCCACGACGGCGCGGCCGCTCTTGCGCCGGCGCTACTGCGCGGCGCCGCTGAGCGCGACGAGCCCGGACCCCGCAGTGCTGCCGAGGTGCAGGATGCCCGCCGCTGCGCCGCGCTTGGTCGGCGCGTAGGTCACGCTGATGGACGCGGATGCACCGCCCGCGAGCGTGCTCGGCAGCCCGGAGACCGTGTACTGCCCGGCCGGCACGCCGACGATCGACGCCGTGAACGCCGACGCGCTCACCTCGCCGGTGTTCTTCACGGCGACGGTGAGGGTCTTGCTCTGCCCGACGGCGACCTTCCCGAACGCGAGCGCGATCGGGCTGAACGCCACCTTCGCCGGGGTCGGCGTGGCGAGCTGCGTGCTCGGCGCCGGACCGCTGCAGGTCCGCGCCGCCGCGATCAGCCTCACGCACACGTCGACGCTCGCCGACGGCACGGCCGCGTCGCTGATGCCCGGCGCGCTCGCGGCCGCGCCGCGGGCCTTGATCCGATGCCAGCCGGGCTGCGTGAACGTCACGGTCGCCTTGCCGGTCGCATCCGAGGTGGTCGTCGTCGTCCGTTCATCCGATGGCCGGCCGATCGCGTCGACGAGCTGCACGCTCGCACCCTGGTACGGGTTGGCCGCAGGATGGTCGATCGCCTGGCGTAGATCACCGGCACCGGCCACCTGCACCGCGAACGGTTTGCCGACCACGGCGTCGGTCGTCGGCTTCGTGACGTTGAGGAACGGTCGGCCGTTGAACGCGTCGTTGGCCCACAGCACCTGGTCGCCGGCCGCGACCCGGAACTGGCAGCCGCCGACCGGCGTGAAGTCGCCGTTCACGAGCACGCCGAAGTAGTAGAACGGATCCGGGTTCTGGACCTCATCGGCGAACGCCTTGACGAAATAGTCGTCGAAGCCGTCGTACCAGTCGCCGTCGAAGCCGGCCTCGAGCAGGTCCGTTGCGCTGACGGCGGCGCCGGTCGCGGTCGGTCCGGGGGTCGGGTTCGCGCCGTTGTTGGTGCCGTCGCAGGTCCGGGCGACGGTGTCGCTCTCGGCCTTCACGGTGCGGGCGTCCGTGCGCACGAGGCCGTCGAAGACGGTGCGCGAGACGCCCTCGATCCGGACGTTCACGTTGGTCGGGGTGGCGAGCGCCGGCGAGGCCAGCAGGCCCGCGGCTCCGACGGTGGCGACGAGTCCGAGCAGCGCCGGCGTCCGGCGGCTGCGGGCGGAAATGGTGGTCATCGTGATCTCTCTGGAGTCAGGGGGGCGGGTCAGTTCAGTTCGAGCGCGAACACGTCGCCGAACTGCACCGTCTGGTTGGTCGGGACCTCGCTCGCTCCGCCGTTGCGGCGCAGGGTCCAGGTCTTGCCTCCGCCGTTGGCATACCCGTTGACCGAGGTGAGCGTGCTGCCGGTGAACACCGGCGACGACACGCAGCCGGACGGGATCGAGCTCGACGCCGCGGTGGAGAGCAGCGTGCCGAGCGTGGTCGTCCCGGCCGGCACGCTGACCTCGCAGAACTTCACGTCACCGGCACGGTTGTCCACGCTCAGCGCGATCGGCACCGTGGTGCCGCTGTTGACCGTCGGCGGGGTCAGCTGCTTGGCGGCCGGGACCGGAGCCGACCAACGGTAGTTCGACAGGGCGCGCGTCGCGGCTTCGGTCGAGTTCATGTCGTACTGGGCCGCCGGGTAGGCCGTCGTCGACACGTACTTGAAGCTGCCGGTCGACAGGTCGGGCGTCGACGGGAGGCGCTGCTGGTCGAGCAGGAACTCCACCGGGTTCTTGCCGCTCGTCGTCGTCCAGGTGGCGCTCTGCGGGTCGACGCCGCATGCCTTGAGGCCGATGAGGGCCCACGCCGCGGACGGCACGTTGTTCGGCGGGATCGAGTTCTCCGTGGAGGTGCCGAACCCACCGGTCGTGGCGTTGAGCCGGCGGTGGAGGAAGTCGACGCCGTTGGCGATCGAGGTGTCGGCGGTCGTCTTGCCCTCCTGGCACAGCATCGACAGGACGGCGCCCGTCATGTCGATGTCGCCGCTGCCGGAGGTGCCTGTGGTGTACGACCAGCCGCCGAAGGCGGTGCGGCCCGCGGCGTCGGGGGTGGTGCTCGTCTTCTGCGACGCCAGCAGGTTCGTGACGATCTTCTCGCGCACGCCGACGGGCAGCTTCAGCGAGCTCGTCGCGAGCAGCGCGAAGCCGTCGCTGTTCGGGGCGAAGGCTCCGAAGTCGCCGTTCGCGGCGCGCCACTTGCTCGCGAGCGAAGCGGTGAGGCTCAGATCGGAGCGCAGCTTGGTCACCGACAGTCCAGCCGAACTCGCGATCAGCCCTTCGCGCCCGAAGGCGCCGGCGACGTACCCGCTCGCCGGCAGTGTGCCCATGCTCGCGTACGCCCCACCGGACTGGTAGGTCGTGTTCGTGAACGCCTGCAGCGACGCGGTCACGTTCGTCGGCGCGGCGCTGTTGAACACGTCGACGGCGTTCGTGCCCGCGGACGCGAGCGAGGTCACGGCCCAGTTCCCGTTGAAGCCCGGCAGCGAGCCGTCGGTGAGGGCGCCGGTACCGGTGGCGCCTGCGGCCGTCCGGCCCTGCATGCTCGCGATCCAGGTGGCACCGCGCGAGACGGCCGTGCTGATCGTGGCCGGGCTGGCGGTGGCCATCGCAGTTGCGGGCAGGGTGGCGAGCGCCAGTCCGGCGCCGACGGCAAGCCGCAGGCGGGGTCGGGGAGTCTGCATGTCGTGGAGTCCTTCTCCGCGATGACGACATGCGTGCGACGACCACGAGGGCCGCGGTGCTCGCAGCCGTCCGGGTCGCGGGACGGGGTGGATATCAACGCCGCGAGCAGATATTCGGGCTCGGGTTCATCCTCACGTCGTGCCTTCCCAGGACCCACCGTTCGGTGTGTCCCAGTGGCTCAGAACGACGCTCGTCCCCCATACCGCTGCGCGTCAGCCCCGGATTCACACCGGAGTTCCCCGCTCTCGACGCGGCCAGCCTACAAGGCGCGCGGGCGCTCCGTCGACCGGACCCGCCCGCTGCCGGCCAAGACCAGCGCCGACGGGTCCCACCAACGTCGAGGGGCCCCGCGATCCGCGGGGCCCCTCGATGTCCGTCGCCGGACGACGGGCCGGGTCGTATGCCCGGCTCGGATGGTCAGAGGAGCGGCGTCACCGCCGCTCCCCCGCCACCGGTCGACCTAGTGGGCGACCGCGGTGCGCAGGCCGATGCGCACGCGGGTGGTGGTCCCGATCGGCTTGTCGTTCGCGTCGACGGGCGTGATCAGGAACCGCAGCTCGCCGCCGGTGCCCTTCGCACCGATCATCTTCTTGATCTTGCTGCGCTGCGAGGCGGTCGTCTTGAACGCGACGTCCTCGGGGCTGTCGCCGCTGACCGTGACGAACGTCGTCGGCAGCGCGAACACCGTCTTGCCCTTGGCGAAGAACAGCGCCTCGACCTTCACACGGCACGTGGCCTCGCCACAGCTGAGCGTCGTCGTGACCTTGTTCTTGTTGAGGATCGTCGACTTGCCCTTGCTGTCCTTCAGCAGGACGGCGGTCGGTGCCTCCGGCTTCGGGGCAGCGACCGGCGTCGGCGTGGGCGTGGGCGTGGGCGTCAGCACCACGACCGGCGTCGGAGTCGGCGTCTCGACCGGGGTGGGCGTCGGCGTCGGCGTCGGGGTCGGGGTCGGCGTCGGGGTCGGCGTCGGCGTCGGGGTCGGGGTCGGCGTCGGGGTCGGGGTCGGCGTCGGGGTCGGGGTCGGCGTCGGGGTCGGGG
>JAVHXX010000221.1 GCA_031119595.1 Patulibacter sp.
GGTCTTCCGTGTGGCCGCCCTCGTTGCGCCGTCGGACGTCCCCGACCCGGACCCGGTCGGCGTCGCAACTCGAGCCGAGGACGACGTCGTCGCAGACGCCTTGGCCTTCTCCTGTGTCGACGTTCCGCTCGACGGGTTCGAAACAGGCTTCACGATCTCTAGCGCACCGGGCGGGCGGGCGATCGGTACGTAGATGCGAACGACTGACGTGGCTGCGACACCAACCTCCGGGACGGCGGCTTGAGGCCGCGGCCAGGCCGCAATCACGATGGCAACTCCCACTGAGGCCACGAAGATCGCTGCACACGAGACGATCCGACCGGAGACGTGGCGCATCCTCATTGGCCAACCCCGTCGAGATGGTAGCCCCGGTCGGAGAGCCGGTCCAACGCCGCCGCGGTCGTCTGATCGGACGACGCAAGCTTCGATCGGGCGCCTGCGTCTCGGGATGAACTGCGCGCGAGGGCGGCATGTGCGATCAAGGAGAAGTTGGCCGCCCCGCTCGACAGGCCTGTCTCTAGCTGGCGTAGATCCGCATCGCGCGGCCGCTCGTCAGCCAGCCGGCGAACCGAACGTGACGCCCCGAGATACGCCGTCGCGATCGAGCGCGCTCGGCGCGAGCGTTTGGCCGCGTCGTGGACGGGCAGCGGCAAACCCGATCTGGAACGGGCCGCAGGCTCGAGCGCGTCACGCAGTCGCGTTGCCACCGTCCCGATCGGATCAGCCTGTAGTTCCTCATTGGCAACGTGGAACGTCGCGGCGGCTGTCTCACACGCCTGCGATTCTCGTTCGCAGACCAACGTCGCAATCACGGTGGGCGTCTGACCGACGAAGATGGTCT
Source organism: Patulibacter sp. (assembly GCA_031119595.1). GTDB lineage: Bacteria > Actinomycetota > Thermoleophilia > Solirubrobacterales > Solirubrobacteraceae > JAGIBJ01. The sequence continues at coordinate 842 of JAVHXX010000221.1, forward strand.
CGGACCCGAGTACGAAACGGCGGAGCGTCCCGCCCTTCGTTTGAACGACGCGCGACGTAGTTGCCCGAGGTGGCGCAGCGTGTGCTGTGCCGTTGCTGAGGTACGCACCGACGATCACGTCGCCTTCTGGCCCTGTCGCCGCAATCCCGGCTGCCTTCGTCGAGGACATGGCCGCAGAGATGAGCCGGGCGCCGGCTTCGTACGACGACTGACGCGGCCTCCCCTGGAACGAGACGGGGCCCACCTGAGCTGTGGTTGGGACGGCGACCTTCGGGCGCGTGACGAGCGCGGCGGCGGGGAGGAGGAGCGACGCGGTGGCCGCAGCCATCGGCCAGAGCGGACGGGCTCTCACGCGTCCGATCGTCGTCTCCGATTCGTCGCCGTGATCGATGAGGTCCGCGCGTTCCGTCGACTGCTCGATTGGCGCCGTGTCCGAAGCGTCGGCGTCTGTCTCCCAGCCGTCGACGAGCCGGGGTGAACGGGCGAGTTGCTCGAATGCTGGCCGCGTCAGCCGAGCCCTCCCCTTCCGCCCCATCGCGGCCTCGAGCTCGCTGACGAAGGCCCCGACACCGGAGGGCCGCGCCGCCACGTGTTTGGCCAATCCTGCTTCGAACGTGTCGTTGATCGGTGAGGGTCGCCTGCCCGGAGGTTGAAAGAGGCGAACTGGTGCTGCTTCGAGGTGCGCGGCGAGGAGGCTGGCGTTGCCTACGTCCGCATATGGATGACTTCCGCTCAGGCACTCGTAGGCGACGACGGCAAGTGAGTACAAGTCGCTCGCTGGCGTCGGCTGTTGGCCGCGGATTTGCTCGGGCGCCACATAGCGCACCGTGCCCATCACGCCGGTCGTCGCGGTGGCGGCGGCGGTAAGGCTCTTGGCCACGCCGAAGTCTGCGAGGTACACGCCGTTCGCGCGGTCGAGCAGGACGTTCTGCGGCTTCACGTCACCGTGGACCAGGCGACGAGCGTGGGCATGGTCGAGAGCAGACGCGAGGCGCGTGAGGATCGTCATCGCCTCTGCTGCGGTGAGGCGCTCACGAGCGACGCGATCGGCGAGCGTTTCGCCGTCGATCATGGCCATCGCGAGATACATTCCCTCGTCGGCTTCACCGAAGTCGTGGATGGTGACGATGTTTGGGTGGTCGAGCGCCGCAGCCAATCGCGCCTCGCGACGAAAGCGTCGACGGAAGGCGTCGTCGGCCGCCAGGTTCCGATTCAGCACTTTGACGGCCACCGAACGCTCGAGATCGATCTGCGTCGCCTCGTAGACGATCGCCATGCCGCCAATGCCCAACACCGACCCGAGCTCGTAGCGCCCGGCCAGCGTCGTTCCCGCAGGAAGCACTATCTCGGGCGCGATCACGAGCTCACGGTCTACGGACGGTCGCGGCCGGCCAGATCCCGTAGGGCACGCTCGTTGTTACTCGCGGCGTCAGCGAGAGAGCGCCTGTCTGCGTCGACGCCGTAGACCGCGAGCTTGCGAAACATCGACTGCAGGTGGGTCTTCACCGTCGATTCTCCAAGTCCCAGTTCACGCGCGAGCACCTCAGTCGATGGCGCACGTTGCAGCCGAAGCTCCAGCGGCCACAGATCGAGCATCGTGATCAGCACTCGTCGCTCGGTCGGAGAGAGCAGCGCCCAGTCGACGGTCGGAGGGATCGGCACTGTCTCCCGGAGCTCGACGACGAAGGGACACCGGAGGAGAATCTCCGTGCTTCCGCACCGAACGATGTCGCGGTCCGCGAGCCGTGCCCGTGTGGTGATCGGCGTGCCGTTGACGAACGTTCCGTTCCGGCTCGGTCCAAGATCCTCGACGGTGACGAGGTCGAGATGCCGCTCGACGACGGCGTGCACCGATGAGACCGTCGCATCCCACGCCAGGGGCAGGTCCGCCTCCTGTGAACGACCAATATCGAGACGAGCGGCTGGCTTGAGCACGGTGACGAGCGCCCGCCCGTCGCCAAGGAGCACCAGGAGGTGCGGATGACTCACCGTCTCCGCGCGCACGATGCGGTCGGCCATTTCGTTATCGAGAAGGACCCAATGCCCGCGACGCCGGGGGGCTGCGTCGCCGTGGCGGGGCCAGTTCGCTGTCCACGATCACCCTCCCCTTCGTTCGTAGTCGAACGTTGCATGCCCGCGACGGGTGATGAAAGTGGACGTCGCGCGGGCACGTTCGATCAAACCATCGTTCTCGAACGCTTGCAAACCGCAACGTGGTGAATCACCTGGTGGAGCCGTCGTTCCGCGATATTGAGCGCCGGTCACGCCGGGGCAAAACCCAGCATGAGGCGTCGCGAACACCTCGACGGCTCCCGCGACCAGGAGAAGCCCGCCGACGAGGGAGAGGCGTTGGAGCGTCGCACACCAACGTGGAGAGACAGAACCGTGTCGCCAGGTCCAACTACACGCGAGCGCCACCGCGAACAACTCCAGCGGTGCGTGGGGCATCAGCGCGAGCCCGCCGCGGTGTGTCGCGATCACCGCTGCGAGCCAGGCAGCCGGGAACACGACCACGGCGGCAGTCGCGTCGCTTGCCACGCTGATCCATCGCACTCGGCCGCCGACAAGATGCGGAAGCGCGATCAGCGTCGCACACACCAGCTCGTTTCGAGCGACGATTGCGCCGTACTCGCGGGCGGTGCCGGCGAGCTGCGGGGCGACAGGCAGGCGAGCCCCTGCACCAGTGGCGAGCCCGTATCCGACTCCACACAGTGCACAGAGCGCCACCGCTGCGACGGCGCTGCAGTCGCGGCGGCGCCCGTTTGTCATGGCACGGCGGTGAATCGTGAGACCCGCCACCCCGACGGCGTGCGCCGCAAGCTCATGAGACTCGATGTCCCTAGCTGGGCCAAGGTGTTTCGAGCGACGGCGCGCTCGACCGTTTTGACGCGCAAAGAGACGGAGTTCGAGGAAACTCGGTCGCCTTTGACGTCGGTCACCGTGGCCGTCGTTCGAACGCGATCCGAGCGCATCTGAGCGACCTCTCGACTCGTGGGAGCTCCGGCCGCCACGAGCGATCGATGCAGCCTTCCCACGGTGAGAGCAAGTTGTCGTCGGTAGCTGGACGTGAGTGTTTGGGACGACGCACCGCGGGCCGCGACGGCGTACGCCTCAGCGACGCGTCGGGCCGACGGAGGTATCTGTGTATCGGCGACTCGAACCGACGGCAGGCCAGCCCGCTCATATGGGTTTGAAAGCCCACAGCCCGCGAGCAGCAGGGTCGTGGCGACGAACGGGATTCCCGACCGGCGCACGATCATTGGACGAACCGCAGTCGATACCGGCGGCCCCGATCATTGAACGCTGCAAGCGCATCTTCATAGATGGCTCGAGCGTCGGCCACCGATCGGTCGCCCAGGACAGCATCGATGAGGACCGTCTTGTCGTCCCGGGCCAATCCGCCGATTTCGATCGTCACGCCGCCCACCGTGAGAGGAAGGTGATCGAGAAGGGGCCGCCGCTTCATGGCCTGTGCTTCCCTTCGCTGCTGCAGGACCGACGGGCGGTCTTGTGCCGCGATCTGAGACGCCGACACGCCCCGAAATGTACGGAGCGTGTCCGACGAGCCCGCATGGTTCGGCCGACCTGGATCAGCAGGACTGCAGGCGCTGAGTGCGAGAGCTCCCGCTGAGACCAACACTGTTGCCGCGGCACGGATCACGCGCTGGCCCCGGATGTCGATGGTTCCACGATCGCCCAGATCGGTCGGGAGTCGCATGTCGACCGCACGTAGGTCCCGTTCGTCAGCCGACACGGACCGAGCGTGGTCACCCGGCCTGGGTATGGACCCTGGTTGCCGCCGATGACTTCAATCGTGCCGTCTGCATTGACTGTTCGCACGAGGTTGACGTGGAGACTGGCCGCGGGTCCGGTGCCATACATCAGCGCGGTGCCGACCGAAAGCCGAAGCGTCGTTGCCGGCGTCCCTGGAGACTTCACGATGAGGGTTGGATGGTTGGCGGCGGCCCAGAGGTATGGGTACCCCGAATAGAGGTTCACGGCGATAGGAACCCCGGCGTGTCGCCAGACGTTCGTGAGGAACCACGCACACCACGCGTCTTGGATCCTCGTTGGAGAAAAGCCTGCGAAGTTCTCCGTCCGACCGCTCCTCCCAAGGAAGGTCACGGCTTCCCTCACCGCTGCCTGCCCCGCTCCGCTGCCACCGATTTCGACACCCGTCGCCGAGCACGCGGTGTCGACGCTCGTGCTGACTCGCAGCGCCGTCGTCGACTCCCCTGGTCCGGAGGTCGAGACGATGGGCGTCGCCGACGCTCGAACGTGCACACGCCCCCAGCCTTCCTGCCTTGCTCGGCCCCGCCAGTCATAGAAGTCGATGCGCCGGCCAATGATCGCGCCGCCGGTGTCTGCGGCCAAAAACGCGCCACGCCAGCCGAATGGGTTCGGCCAAAGGTAGACCCACGTCCCGAGCGCGATGAGGTTCGGATCGACGGCGATGAAGTACTCCCGCGGCGCACCCCCGTTCAGACGTAGTCCGCCCGCGGTTCTCACCCCGTCGCCCTGGATGCCACCCCACGGTGGCCCGTACGAGGTCGACACGTAGTTTCCGCCGGTGAATCGCGGTCGGTAGCCGACGCGCACGACCGAGAGCTGGTCTCGGCTCACGCCGGTGCCGGCAACACCGCCTTGAGATCCAGGTTGCACCCCGAGGGGGTCGCCCGGCTGTCGAGTGAGATCGGAGCACGCCGCACCCTGCTGAGCAGTGGGAACGATGATCGCGACCACCACGAGGACGGGCAGCAACAGAAGGAAACACCCTCCAACGAGCACACATTTCAGCGCTCGCCGTCCACCCGGCAGCCACAACGCCGTCTGTGGAGCAGGCAGCATCACGGCCCCTCGTGCCAGCTGGGATCTGCGAGCAAGGCGATCGCCCTGTACGGGTCACCGCCTGACTCAGCGAGCGCGCGACGACGCGCAGGCTGATCGAGATCAGGATCGGCGGCAATCGCCCAGAACTCTGCGGCGCTGAGCGCGATGCGGATTCGACCCTTCCCTGCCGCTGTGGTGATGAACGCGTCGGAGAACTCACCCTTGCGAGTCGCGAGCCCTCGGATCTGGTCGAGGTCGGCGTCGGTCAGTTCCGCAGCGCCTGCGATCGGCTCGATGGTGCCTGGTTTGCTCTTGTGGATGATCAGCGTTGCGGCTTGACCGAGAAGCGCTTCCCCGCCTTCGCCCTGGAGGTCCGTCAGCTGCTGCGTGACGAAAATCAGCCAGAACGCCAGGTGCCTACTCCGCCGGGCTTCCTCGTTGAGCCACGCCGCTCCGACTCGCGTGTCTGTGACCTTCCACCCCTCTTCGATCTCCGCGAAGAGGTGGTCGCTGTATGCCGCAGCCGGCCCGATGTCCGCGAGTCGCTGCGCATGCAGCCGCTGGGCTTCGGCATCGATGTAGGTCATCGCGATCATCAGCACCGCGGGCAAGAGCGTCTCCGGAACTCCCGCGATGTCGAACAGCAGCAACGGACTCTGCCGCGGCACGTTCGTCGGCTCGTCCAGGAGGAACGCCAGGAGGCCGTCGCCCGTGTACGCCTCCAGGCGGACGAGCAGCGACGTGATCCGCGCCGCCATGGCTTCGTCGTCTTCGCTCGAGAGTCGAGCGAGCAGCTCGTCGACGAGCAACGACTCCGTCGGTTCGCGCCCGTCGACCGCGCAACCTTCGTAAACCGCCTGGATCGCGTTGCGCAGCAGCGCCGTGTCGTCCGCCGACAGGCGACGGTCGGTTTCGGTTCCGGCCGCTGCGTCGCCGATCAGCAGCGCGTGGATGGCGAGGAGCGCCTCGATGCGCTCGATCGGCGGAGACGCCGGGTCGTCCACGTCCCAGGGGTTGATGCGAACCGGCGCCGGGCCTGTGCCGATCGACACCCGTGCCGCGCCGGGAACGAGCGCGAGCAGCGGGTCGTAATGGCTGGCCGAACGACTGCCGTCGCCGGTAGCGGTCGACGATCGATCGACGATCACGCCGCGCATGCCGCGAGCGATTGCGCGGAGCAGCAGCGCGTTGGTCGTGAATGTCTTGCCCGTTCCGCTCCCGCCGGTCACGATCGTGACGTGCGTCCCCGCCGAGCGGTCGAACGGATCGAGCCGTTCAAGTGTGCCGTGAGGGAGCGAGATGCCGAGCGGGAGGCCTACGTCGTGCCCGCATCGGCTCGAGGAGAGCGGGATCAGGTTGCCGGTATCTCGGTGGGCCCATTTCGTCGTCCTCGCGAGCGGGTCCCGAGCCAACGGCAGCGTTGCCACGAACCCCCGCAGGCTCGTTCGGCGACCGCGCATCAACCGCGCGTCGCGCCGGACCATGTACTCAGAGGCGCGGAGTTTGGCGGTGCGTCGGAGGACGTCTTCGTCGCCCCAGGTACACCGCAGCGACGTGTAGATGCCGACGCTGTAGAGCGTCGCGCCGGCCACCTGCTGCATCTCGTCTTCCACGACCTCCACTTCCTCCGCAACACGGATGTCTTCGCGCGTGACGCGGCGGCCCTTGCGATGTTCGGTCTCGATC